>JANQTR010000072.1 GCA_030731635.1 Erythrobacter sp.
CGACCATCTTGCCAAGGTGGAAAAACGCCGTGCGCTGGCTGACGCGGGCGGCCTGTTGCATCGAGTGAGTGACGATGACGATGGCGTAACGGCCCGAAAGCTCATCAATCAGTTCTTCGATCTTGGCCGTCGCGATTGGATCAAGCGCGCTGGCCGGTTCGTCCATCAGGATCACCTCGGGATCAACCGCGATGGCGCGGGCGATGCATAGCCGCTGCTGCTGACCGCCCGATAGCGCGGTACCCGAATCCTCCAGCCGGTCCTTGACCTCGTCCCACAGCCCGGCGCGCGTCAGCGAACGTTCGACCACCACGTCCAGGTCCGCCTTCTTTTCGGCGAGCCCGTGGATTTTGGGGCCATAAGCGATGTTTTCATAGATCGATTTTGGGAAAGGGTTGGGTTTCTGGAACACCATGCCAACCCGCGCACGCAGCTGCACCACGTCCATCCGGTCGGCGTGGATGTCCTCGCCATCAAGTTCGATCAGCCCGGTCACCTTGGCCGTGCTGATCGTGTCGTTCATGCGGTTGAAGCACCGCAGAAAGGTCGATTTTCCGCAGCCGGACGGGCCGATGAAAGCGGTGACGTAATTGGGCGAAATGTCGATCGAGACATCATCAATCGCCTTCTTGTC
The DNA here is from genome assembly GCA_030731635.1 of Erythrobacter sp. Taxonomy (GTDB): domain Bacteria; phylum Pseudomonadota; class Alphaproteobacteria; order Sphingomonadales; family Sphingomonadaceae; genus Erythrobacter. The sequence goes on from JANQTR010000072.1 coordinate 635, forward strand.
GCCGTAGTAGACACAGACGTCCCGCGCGCGAATCTTCGCGGTTTGGTCGGTCATGTTGGGATGGATCACAGTCACCAGCGTTTCTCGAACTTGTTGCGAAGATAAATGGCGAGGCCGTTCATGGCGAGCAGGAACATCAGCAGCACGATGATAGCCGCGCTGGTACGTTCCACAAACCCGCGATCAATTTCGTCCGACCAAAGGAAAATCTGCATTGGTAGTACCGTGGCCCGCGCCGTGAAGCCATCGGGCGGGGTGGCGATAAAAGCGCGCATTCCGATCAGCAGCAAGGGCGCGGTTTCGCCCAGCGCGCGGGCCATGCCGATGATTGTGCCCGTCAGCATCCCCGGCATCGCCAGCGGCAGCACATGGTGAAACACCACCTGCACTGGCGAAGCACCAATCGCCAAGGCTCCATCGCGGATCGATGGCGGCACGGCCTTGATGGCGTTGCGCCCTGAAATCACGATCACCGGCATCGTCATCAGTGCCAATGTCATCCCGCCGATCAACGGCGCGGAACGCAGGTTGGGGAAGATCGCCAGAAAGATCGACAGGCCAAGCAGGCCGAATATGATCGAAGGCACGGCGGCCAGATTGCTGATCGACACCTCGATCAGGTCGGTCCAGCGGTTGCGCGGGGCGTATTCTTCCAGATAGAGCGCCGAAAGGATCCCGATCGGGAATGCCAGGGCCAGCGTGACCAGCATGGTCAGCATCGTGCCTTTTAATGCGCCCCAGATGCCCACTGCTTGCGGGCTGGTGGCATCGGACCGGGTCAGGAAGCCCCAGTCCCAGTTGCGCGCCAGCTTGCCATCGCGCACCAGCTGCGCGGCAAGTGCTTGCATTTCCGGCGCGCCTTCTCCTTGCATCCCTGCCGCCAGCGAAGATGATGCGGCCAGATCAAAGGTTGCGCTGCGTTCAATCAGAGTCGGATCTTCGGCTAGCGCTGCGGCAACGTCGCGCCATCCATCAGCCGAAAGTTGTGCGGCGGCGGCGCTGCCCAATTGTTCCTCGGCGTAAAACGCGACCACATCGGGCAAGCCCTGCATTTCCAGCGTTTGTGCCGCGCTTCGAGAAGTCAATGATACGCGGTCGCCGCTGACCCCGCTTGCGGGAAAATCGATGGTGACCGCAATTTCTGCGCGTTGGAAGCCGCCGATGCCGTTGTAGAGCATGTTGCCCAGCAGAAACACCAATACGCCAACGGAGAAACACACCGCCGCAAGCCCAAGCAGACGGAAATTCCGTTCATCACGATAGCGCTTGGCCAGCCGTTTTTCAAAAGCCGGGGTGCGGGTAGGCTGCACCGAATCAGCTGGAGCCTGCGTGGGAAGGGCGGTACTGCTCATTCGTAGGCCTCCCGGAAGCGCTTGACCACGCGCAGCGCAATGAAGTTGAGCGCCAGCGTCACCATGAACAGCACAAACCCCAGCGCAAAGGCGCTGAGAGTGGCGGGGTGATCGGTGCTCTGTTCGCCGGTCAACAGCTTGACGATTTGCACGGTCACGGTCGACATTGGTTCCAGCGGGTTGGCAGTGAGATTGGCGGCCGGCGATGCCGCCATCACGACGATCATTGTCTCACCAATCGCGCGACTGACCGCCAGCATGATCCCTGCCACGATGCCGGGCAATGCGGCGGGGAACAACACCTTGCGGATGGTTTCGGATTTGGTCGCGCCCATCGCCAGACTGCCATCGCGCATCGCACCGGGCACGGCCGCCATCGAATCGTCTGCCATCGAGGAGACGAAGGGGATGATCATCACCCCCATCACCACGCCCGCCGCAAGCGCGCTTTCGGTCGAAGCGCTGGTGATCCCGATCGCCACCGCCGCATCGCGGATCATTGGCGCGAGCGTCAAGGCAGCAAAATAGCCATAGACCACGGTCGGCACCCCGGCGAGGATCTCCAGCAGCGGTTTGACCCAAGTGCGCACGCGCGGATCGGCATATTGGGTGAGATAAATGGCGCTCATCAACCCCAAGGGAATGGCTACGATCATGGCGATGATCGCGCCGATGAAGATCGTCCCCCAGAACAGCGGCACTGCGCCATAACGCGAGGGGTCAACTGCGTCGGGATCGACCATCGTATCCGGCCCCCAGAATGTCCCGAACAGGAAATCCACCGGAGACACGATTCCGAAAAACCGCACAGTCTCAAACACCAGCGATCCAAAAATCCCCAGCGTAGTAAGGATCGCAACCATCGAGGCGAGCAGCAGGATCATCAACACCGTGCGTTCGACCCGGGTGCGGGCGCGGAAATCGGGGCGCAGTCGCAAGAAGGCGAAGACGCCGCCCGTCAGCGCGATAAGGACCGTCACAATCGTGCCGATGGTGTTGTAATACCCTATCGCCGCGCGGAAAGGTGCGACCAGCCCTTCGGCATCATCATTGAACACGCCCGCCGCATTGCCCAGCGCCACCGCGCGCGCTTCGCCAAGAAATGCGTCACGTTCAAACCCGAAGGGCGGCAGCGCGGCCGCAGCAGGCGAGGCGAGCACAGATTGCAGCACCAGCTGCGGGGCCAACGCTGACCAGACGACAACGAATGCCAGCACGGGGATCACCACCCACATGGCAACATACCAGGCATGATAGACCGGGCGCGATGCCGGACGCAGCGCAGGGTCGCTCGACTGGAAGCTCCAGGCCTTGGCCCGGCCTGCCAGCCAACCGACAAGGCCTAGCCCCATCGCAATCAGGATCAGCGTGATCGGCGACATCAAATCAACCTGTTTTTCCTGTTTGGGTTGCGCAAGACCGCGTTTGCTTGAGCCGGCCCCATTGCACCGGCTTCATTGCCATGGCGGGCGCATGTTGAAGAAATAAGACACTGCTATGACAATTGTTTGGTTTCATCACTTGGCGAGGCTGGATTATCGCCTTCGGGCGACATGGTTTGAGGCGTTATTTCCAGCTCAGGCTCAGCTTTGGCGAGGGGGAGGCGCACCACCGCCCGCGTGCCCTTGCCAAGCGTGCTGGTGATATCAAGCCGCCCGCGGTGACGCTCCACAATATGTTTGACGATCGCCAGCCCCAGCCCGGTGCCGCCTGATGCGCGGCTGCGGCCAGGATCGGTGCGATAGAACCGGCGCGTAAGGTGCGGGATTTGTTCGGGTGCAATCCCTTCACCCTGATCGACCACCGCAATCCGGGCCTGATCGGCCTGCCCAATATCAAGCGTTACCGTAACCGTGGTCTGCGGCGCGCCATATTTCAGCGCATTATCAACCAGATTGCGGACCACCTGTTCAAGCTGCTGGTGATCGCCGATCACCCAGGGGTCTGCGTTGAGTTCCAGCTTTAAGCGGTCAATCCGGTTCGATCCAGCCGCATCGTTCGCCGCACGTTCAACCAGCGCATGCAGGTCGATCTCCTCGGTCGGCGGATCATGCTTTTCTGCCTCAACCCGTGACAGGCTCATCAAATCGCTGACCAGCGCATGCATTCGCTGCGCTTCGCGTTCAATGATGCTGAGGAATTTTTGCGCGGTCGGAGTGTCGATCTTGCCATCGCCCTCCTGCAGGGTTTCGACATAGCCGAGCACTGCCGCCAGCGGTGTGCGCAATTCGTGGCTGGCATTGGCGACAAAATCGGTGTGCGCGCGGCTGATGTCGGCTTCCGCTGTCTGGTTGATGAATTCGAGCATCGCCAAGCGCCCATCAATCGCCTGCCGGTTGATCTGCCAGATATCGCCGCGCCGTACCAACCCGCGCACAATTGCCTCACCCGGACGATTATCGTTGAGCAGCGAAATCGCTTCGGGCTGACGCAAGGCGACGCGCGTGTCCTGTCCCACCACATGCGGGCCGAGCATCTTGCGCGCAGAACGGTTGGCAATCGCGATAACACTGCGTTCGGTGATCAGCAGCGGGGTGGAGGTGTTTTCGATCAAGTCGCGAATCGAAGCCAGTGTGACTTCCGGCTTGATGGTGGTCTTGGGCGGTTCGGGCGGTCGCCCTGCGGCCACCAGCAATGATCCGATCCACACCGTCAGCACCGACAGGCCGATTACCCCATCCACGCCGGCCACGAGCATCGCCATGAAGGTCACCGCTGCAAGCAGTATGCCGGCGATCGGAAGGTTTTGGCCATTGGGCATGGCAATCGCCCTTACAGCGTCGCGAGGGAGCTGGGAAGTTGGTGCGTTGTCAGTTTCCCCACCAGCTCCCAGCGGGTGCAGGCATGAAAAAAGGCGGCGAGGCCGAAGCCTGCCGCCTTTTCGATCCCAACCTGAGTTGGTGACCCCTACGGGAATCGAACCCGTGTTTCAGCCGTGAAAGGGCCGCGTCCTAACCGCTAGACGAAGGGGCCGTCTCGGTTGCGAGAGCGCGCCTTTAGGGGGGTGATTGGAGCCGGTCAAGCCCCGACTGCTGACCCACCGGGAAAAATGCCGTTGTCTGAACTCAATCAGCGAAGGCAGCATCTTCCAGCAATAATTCCGCTGTGGGGCGGTTGCCCCAGTCATCAAGCTTGACCCGCCCGGCCAGATGAAACCGCCGTCCATTGCTGCGGTGGAGCAAGGTCTGCGCCATTTCGGTTTCGGCCGCGCGAAAGGCAATCGCCTTGAAACTGCGCCCATCCATCCCGGCAGCGATCAGCCGCAGG
>JANQTR010000073.1:0-2030 GCA_030731635.1 Erythrobacter sp.
TCCCCTGCGAGATGTGTATAAGAGACAGGGGCGTGCCGCAAGAACCGATGGCGCGGATCGCGTTTGAGAAGGCGGGGATCGCGAAGCGCGGGGTGCCGCTGGTGACGCTCGGGTCACTCTATCCGTCAGAATCGCAGGCCGCCATCAGGGATGTGGCACGGCGGATTGGCGCACCGCTATTGGAGTTTGGCACCGATTGGGCTTGCGATATCGCAGATGGTGGCCGGCTCTATTTCATCGAATTCGGCATTTCCGAAGAAGGGCGGTATTTCCCGATGCCCGCCATTCCGGGAGCACATCAGGCGCGCAACGCTGGGCTCGGCATAGCGATGATTGAGGCGCAAGACACGGTTCCGGTTTCGGTGGCGGCGATCAAGTCTGGTCTCTGGAACGCGCGTTGGCCAGCGCGCCTCCAAACCCTTGGGCATGGTCCGCTCACTGCGCTCAGCTCGAGTCCGAAGGTGATGCTAGATGGCGGCCACAACCCCAGCGCTGGTCAGGTGGTCGCAGACGCCTTGCCCGCCGCGCCGCAATCCCTGCACCTCATTATCGGAATGATCGAAGGCAAAGACCCGCGCGCGATCATCGAACCGCTTGGCGACCGGGTTCGCAGCCTGACCGTGGTTCCTGTGCCGGGCCACGATTGCCACCCGCCCGAAGCCTTCGGCCCTTATGCCAAAGCCGCTGCCAACCTCGAGGATGCCCTGCTCGGCATACCTTCGGATGACTTCCCCATCCTCATCGCAGGCTCACTCTACCTCGCGGGCGAGGTGCTGCGGCTCAACGACGAACTGCCCGACTAGGCAGCCAGCGCCGGATCGGGCTGCACCACCCCGCTCGCCGAACCTCCGCGCGCCTGCCGCCACCATTCCGCCGCGCACAGCACCACCGCGATTACGCCGATCAGCGCGGTGAAGATAAACACGAAATAATAGCCGCGAACCTCAATCATTTGCCCCAACGCGCCGCGCCCCAAGGTGCCGATCAGCAAGGTCAGCGAAGACAGCAGCGCAAACTGCACCGCAGCATAGCGTTTGTTCACGATGCTGGAGAGCCACGCGATATAGGCCGCCCCGGCAATCCCGATGGCGAGATTCTCCCAGAAGATCGTGAAGGCCAGCCTCGCCAACCCCTCTGACGGCGGGGCCGCGACAAAGAACAGCGGCGCCAAGGCATTTGCGGTGCTGTTCACAAGCCAGGTAAAGCCCATCGCATCGCTCGCCGTCTGCATGGCTGCTCCGCCAAGTGCCAGATCAGCGTAGAGCAGGTTCGTCGCCGCCGCGATGATCGCACCGAGGGTGAGCATGAACATGCGCCCGAGCACGGTGATCAGCCACCCCCCCAGCGCGAGGCCGATCAGGATCGCAAAAATGCCGAGGATTTTCGACGCGAAGGCCACATCCTCACCAGTAAAGCCCAGCTCTTTCAGATAGAACGGATAGGCGAACACGCCCCACACGGAATCGGTGATGCGGTAGGTCAGCACCAGCGCCAGCACCAGCATCAGCGACCACCCCATGCGGCTGACAAATTCGACCAGCGGCAACACCAGCGCACGATAGAGGTGATCGGTAAACTTGATGTCGTGGCCCGCGCCCTCACCCACGCCCGCTGCGGCGGCGATCACATTGACGCCGTCACGTTGCTGTTTCACCACCCATGCGGCGATGAAGGCGGGCAAAACAATCGTGGCGAGCACAATCAGCGGGCCATAGGTGGTGGTGAAGATCGTCACATCAGGCCGCGTTTCAGGGCTCTGCGTCATGGATCGCACCATGAATACAACGACAGTGCCAATCGCCCAGGCCCACAACAAACCCACCGCCAGCAGCGCCTTGTTGCGCACCGATACGGTCACCTCTCCCGGATTATAAAGTTCTGCCACTTCATCCCGATTGGCGGCGGCATTGGCAACGCGGTCTTCGGTGACGTGGGCATCGGGCGCGAACAGACCGGCAATGCCGATCGCGAGCATGAACCCGCCAAACATGACGTAGACGAACGGCCAGCCATACCGATCAGCCATGATG
>JANQTR010000073.1:2040-4892 GCA_030731635.1 Erythrobacter sp.
GCCGCCGACCAGCGAGGCTAGGCGGAAACCCATCTGGGTGATGGTCGACAGGATATCGATGGTTGCCACGTCGTCGGCCACATCGATCCGCCACGCGTTGATGGCAATATCCTGCGTCGCGCTCGCAAAGGCGCCAATGGCGGCGAGCAAGCTGAACCAAGCGAGCGCATTTCTGGGGTCAAGGAAGCTCATCACCACCAGCGCGATGCCGATGATAAGCTGCATCGGCGCAATCCACTGCTTGCGCTTGCCCAATTTGCGCAGGCCGGGGATATCGACCTTGTCGAGCAGGGGGGACCACAGGAACTGGAACGCGTAGGCGAGGCCTACCAGCGAAAAGACGCCCATCGTTTCCAGATCGACGTCCGCTTCGGACAGCCAGGCATACAAGGTGCCGAGGAACAGCGCTGGCGGCAGCCCTTGCGCAAAGCCGAACACCACCATGAACCCGCATTTCGGACTGCGCAGCGCGCGCAGCAGCGTGCCCCAGCCCGGCTTAGCTTTCGCGTCAGTGTCCCCGGCCATGCATTAGCGTCCTTCCCGTTGGCGCGAAATTCTGCGACATTAGTCACGCAGGAGAGGTTTGGGGAAGAGAGCATGAATGAGGTTGAAACTACTGTCCCCAGCTTGCAGCCCACGCCGGGCCAATTGGCGCTGGCCAAAGCGATCCGTAGCGGGGGCGGTAAGGCGGCAGGCGGGATCCAGACAGTCCCGGCCAGCAATTACACCTGCCCCGATCATTTCGCGGCTGAGAAAGCAGCTTTGTTTGATCGGCTGCCACAGGTGCTCTGCCCTTCGGCCTTGCTGCCTGATCCCGGCATGGCGGTGCCGCATGACGCAACCGGCCGCCCGCTGCTGATCACCCGTGACAATGATGGCACGGCGCACGTATTCCTCAACGTCTGCCGCCACCGGGGGACTCGGCTGGTCGAAGGCAGCGAGGTGCAATGCGCCAAGCGGCTGGTGTGCCCCTATCACGCGTGGACCTATCGGCTGGACGGCGGGTTGCTCGCCCTGCCCCGGCCTGAGACATTTCCCGGTATGGACAAGGCCGATTACGGCCTTGTTGAACTGCCCAGTTTAGAGGCAGGCGGGCTGATCTGGTTCGCGCCGTCACCCGGTGCCGATTTCAGTAGTGCCCAAATTTTAGGCAGCGATTTTGAAGCCTTCGGCTTGCCGCAAGCACATCTGTTCCGGCGCAAGACCCACACCGTGCGCGGCAACTGGAAGCTGATCATGGATGCCTTTCTTGAAAGCTACCATGTCACCCGCCTGCACGCCGCCACCATCGGCCCGTTTTTCAAGGATGGCATTACCTCAGGCGATCAGGTCGGCCCGCACCAACGTTCGGCCGTCGGGCGGCTGGAAGAAATGGCGGAAATTGACCTCACCGACATGGCGGCGTTGCGGCGGGTGGTGACGTTTGCCTACCAATTGCTCCCAGCTACGATCATCGTCCCCAGCCCCGATTATGTGAACGTAATGGTGCTGATGCCGCAGGCACATGACCTGACGCTGGTGGAGGATTTCATGCTGATTCCAGAGGCACCCGCCACCGATAAGGCGCAGGCGCATTGGGAACGCAGCTGGAACCTGCTTGATGGCGGGGTGTTTGCGTCGGAAGATTTCCGCGCGGCTGAACTCGGCCAGCAAGGGCTGGAATCGGGGGCGATTGACCACCTGACTCTCGGTACGCTCGAAGGGGGTATCGCCCGGTTTGACCAGATCGTGAGCGAAGCCTTGCGAGCGGCAGGCTGAGGGGCTGGGTTCGTCGCACGTCCGAACCGAATGCCCATTTGCGGGCATTCTGGAAATGCTCTAGGCGCGGCGCCTATGCCCACCAAGCCCCCACGCTCGACTGATCGCCCCGAAGGTGACCGCATCGCCAAGCTTCTCGCCCGTGCGGGCGTGGCCAGCCGCCGCGAAATTGAGCGGATGATCGCCGAAGGGCGCGTGGCCGTGGACGGCACAGTGCTCGATACCGCAGCGACGATCCTTCCAAGCCTGCGCGGCGTGACGGTGGATGGCAATCCGGTCGCCGCTGCTGAGGCCACCCGGCTGTTCGCCTTTCACAAGCCGACCGGCTTGATTACGGCGGAGCGCGATCTGGCGGGCCGGCCGACAATCTACACCGCGCTGCGCAATGCCCTGCCCAATGGCACCCCCCGGCTGATGCCGGTAGGGCGGCTCGATCTCAACACCGAAGGTCTGTTGCTGCTCACCAATGATGGCGGGCTGAAGCGGATGATGGAATTGCCCTCCACCAAGGTGCCGCGCACCTACCGTGCCCGCGCCTTTGGCGAAGTGCAGCAAAGCCAGCTCGAAGACCTGATCGAAGGCGTTGAGATCGATGGGATGCGCTACGGCGCGATCGACGCCAATCTTGAACGCGGAACGGGCCGCAACGTGTGGGTCGAAATGACCATCACCGAAGGCAAGAACCGCGAAGTGCGCCGCGTGCTCGAATATCTCGGATTGAAGGTCAACCGGTTGATCCGCACCGGTTACGGCCCGTTCAACCTCGGCGATCTGCCGCGTGGGCAGGCGGTCGAACTGACCGGCAAGGCAGTGGCACGGTTCCTGTCGGAAATGACCGGCGAACCGATCCCGCGCGGCGGGGTGAAGAAAGCGGACAAGGTCGAAATCGAAGAACCCGTAAAGCCGCCGCGCCCACCGCGCCCCCTGCCGCGCAAAGGCCCGAATGCACGGCCTGTGCCGCGCAAGGACGCAGATGCTGCGGTGGTGGTCCGCAAAGCCGCAGGTGCTACGCCTTTTGGGCGCAAATCTGCCGATGCTTCCGCTGCCGCGCTGCGTCAGGGCAAAAGGCCCGCTGGCCCCGCCGCGCCCCCACG
>JANQTR010000073.1:4902-5228 GCA_030731635.1 Erythrobacter sp.
GGAATATCTCGGGCTGAAGGTGAACCGCCTGATCCGCACCGGATACGGCCCGTATAACCTCGGCGATCTTCCGCGCGGACAGGCGGTGGAACTCACTGGCAAGCCAACAGCGCATTTCCTGTCCGAAATGACCGGCACGCCGATCCCGCGCGGCGGGGTGAAGAAGGCCGATAAGATCGCGATTGCCGCCCCGGTCAAGGCGCCGCGCCCTCCGCGTCCCCCGGCCCGCAAAGGCCCCTCGGCGCGTCCTGCACCGCGCAAGGATGCTGAAGCCGCGCCATTTGCGCGCAAGGATGCAAGTGACGCCAAAAAGGCCCCGCGCAGAG
>JANQTR010000074.1:0-2019 GCA_030731635.1 Erythrobacter sp.
CGCCGATCATGCCGCACACCTGATCCGGCCAGCGATCGCGCGCGGCGACTGGGTGGTGTGCGACCGTTTCGTCGATTCAAGCCGGGCCTATCAGGGCGGCGCGGGCGGGTTGGGGGACACGGCCATCCTCGGCCTCCATGCCTTTGGCAGCGGCGGCTTGCGGCCTGATCTGGTAATCCTGCTCGAAGGGGACGAAGCGGCCCTGACCGCAAGGCTCGCCGCGCGAGACGGGTCGCAAAGCGATGCCATCGGGGGGCGATCGGCCCACTATCATCGCGCTGTGGCCGCCGCCTTCAGGGCGCTGGCGCAAAACGACCCGCAGGGTTTTGCCTGCATTGACGCAATCGGCGATCCGCAGGCTGTTCATGCTCAGGTGATGCAGGCGATTGCCCATCTTATCAAAGGCGCCCACACATGACCCGCTGGCCCAACCATGAGGAAGCATGGCGTCAATGGCGCGACGCGCTGAAGGGTGAGCGATTGCATCACGGTTGGCTGCTGGCGGGTAAGGCCGGGCTGGGCAAACGCGATTTCGCTATGGCCGCCGCACGCGAATTGGTGGCCGAACCTGACGTGCCGCAGCCCTCCGGCAATCACCCCGATATTATCGTGCTGACCTATGGCCCAAAGGACGACAAGGGCGAAAAGGCGCAGGCCGATGGCAAGCCATTCGATCTTGCCCGTTCGATCCGCATCAAGCAGATCCGTGCGATGCAGAAACGGCTGATCACCCGCCCAACACTGGGCAACAGGCGGGCAATCATCATCGATCCGGCCGACGATCTGGAGAAATCCGCCGCCAACGCCTTGCTCAAAAGCCTGGAGGAGCCACCAGCGGGCACTTTTTTTCTGCTCGTCACCCACCGCTCTGCGCGGCTTTTGCCAACGATCCGTTCGCGCTGTCGCACGCTGCGCTTCCCGGTGCTGAGCGATAGGCAACTCACCGCGATGCTCGACGAACAAGGCCTGCCGCCCGAACCCGCCGCCATTGCCGCAGCTGAAGGATCGTTCGGCGCGGCACTGCGGTTTGCAGCGCAAGATCTGGCCCCGGTGGCGAAAGTCATCACCGCGCTGATTACGGGGGCGGAGCAAGGCCTTGCCCGGCGCGGTGAACTTGCCCGGCTGATCGGTCCGCGCGCTGACCGCGAACGGGTGCAGGCAGTGCTTGATCTGGCGCAGGCACTGGTGGCCCGCACCGCACGCGCCAGCGATGATCCGCACCACAGAGCGCGGCTGATTGATGCGTACACCGCTCTGGTAGCCCTGGCTGGTGAGGCGCCGACAGCCAATTTCGATCCTGGCCTGCTGCCGTTCGAGATCGGCAGCTTGCTTGTCGCCGCCGCGCCCGCTAGCGAACCGGCCCATGGCTGACCTCGACCCGCGCCCGTATTACATCACCACCGCCATCAGCTATCCCAACGGGCGGCCGCATATTGGCCATGCCTATGAGGCGATAGCGGCCGACGTTATCGCCCGGTTTCAGCGTTTGCAGGGCCGCCGCGTGCGGTTCCAGACAGGGACCGACGAACACGGGCTGAAAATGGCGCGCAAGGCTGAGGAGCAGGGCCGCACCCCGCATGATCTGGCGGATGAGATGTCCGGCTATTTCAAGGCGATGTGTGATGTACTGAACGTGTCATATGACCGTTTCATTCGCACGTCAGAGCCTGATCACCACCGCGCCAGTCAGGCCATCTGGCAGGCGATGGAGGCGTCCGGCGACCTTTATCTAGATCGTTACGAAGGCTGGTACTCGGTTCGCGATGAGGCCTATTACGACGCGAGCGAGTTGATAGAAGGTGAGGGCGGGGAGAAACTTTCCCCCCAAGGCACCCCAGTCGAGTGGACTGTGGAGGAAAGCTGGTTCTTCCGCCTGTCGAAGTATCAAGACTATCTGCTTGAACTGTTGAAGCAACCCGGTTTCCTCGAACCAGCGAGCCGCCGCAACGAGATGATCGCCTTTGTCGAACAGGGCCTGCGCGATCTATCGGTCAGCCGCACCAGTTTCGATTGGGGGGT
>JANQTR010000074.1:2119-5225 GCA_030731635.1 Erythrobacter sp.
GAACGTTTCGGGGTGGATGCCTTGCGCTATTTCCTGATGCGTGAAGTCGCCTTCGGACAAGATGGCAGCTATTCGCCAGAAGCGATTGTTCAGCGTGCCAATGGTGAACTCGGCAATGCATTTGGCAATCTCGCGCAGCGCACGCTCGGCTTCATAGCCAAGAACCTTGATGGGTATTTGCCCGCAATCCACGGTCATTCTGATGCGGACGCGGCGCTGTTTGCGGTGGTTGATCGCGCGATCACCACCGACATTCCCGAAGCGTTTGAAAACCTCGCTCTGCAACAGGGGGTTGAGGCATGGTTGCAAGCGGTCTTCGCCTGCAATGCCTATATTGACAGCGAAGCCCCATGGACGCTGCGCAAGACCGATCCCGAACGGATGGAGACGGTGCTGGCGACGCTGTATATCTGCATTGCACAATTAGCAGTGGCGATTTCACCCGTTATTCCGGCTAGCAGCGCCAAACTGCTTGATACCCTAGGGATCCCTGAAGATTTGCGCAGTTTTGCCGGGATCCGCAGCCATTGGTATTCACCGCTCGCCGAAAGCAATTATCGGATTATCGCGCCAACCCCGCTGTTCCCCCGCCTCGACCTTCCCGCCGAGGAAGAGAGTGCCGCCTGATGCTGATCGATAGCCATTGCCACCTTGAATACAAAGGCTTGGTCGAAGATCAGACCGGAGTGTTGGCGCGCGCACGTGAAGCGGGGGTAGGGGCGTTCCTCAACATCTCCACCCGCGAAAGTGAATGGAATCAGGTGGTCGGCACCGCCGCGCGCGAGGCAGACGTTTTCGCCAGCGTCGGCATTCACCCGCACGAAGCTGACGCGCATCAGGATCTGGGACGCAGCGTGTTGCTCGCTGCAACTGAGCATCCCCGCGTGATCGCTATCGGCGAAACCGGGCTCGATTATTTCTACGACCATTCGGACAGAAACGCGCAGAAGCAATTGTTCCGTATGCACATTGATGTCGCACGCGAGGTGCAGTTGCCGGTCATCATCCACACCCGCGATGCCGAAGATGATACTTTTGCCATTCTGGCCGAAGAGATGGAAAAGGGCGCGTTTCCGGCGTTGATCCATTGTTTCACGGCCTCGGGCGAATTCGGTGCGAAGGTGCTGGAATTGGGCCTCACGATTTCGCTGTCGGGCATCGTTACTTTCAAGAATGCCAAGGCATTGCAAGAAGTTGCGAAGACTGTGCCAGAAGACCGGCTGCTGGTGGAAACGGACAGCCCGTTCCTTGCCCCAGTGCCGCATCGCGGCCGGGTGTGCGAGCCTGCCTATGTCGCTGACACCGCAGCCTTTATTGCCAACCTTCGGGGCATTGAGCCAGCGCGGATCGCCGCGCAAACCACCGCCAATTTCGCCACCCTGTTTACAAAGGCCGGGCTGTGAAGCTGGTGATGCTCGGCTCTGGCACCTCAACCGGGGTGCCGCGGCTGGGCGGGCCGGATGGCACGGGCGATTGGGGCGATTGCGACCCGGAAGAGCCACGCAACCGCCGCACGCGTGTGTCGATCATGATCGAAAGCGACGAAGGCAAGCGGTTGCTGGTGGATACCTCATCCGATTGCCGTGCGCAGTTGCTCGCCAACCGTGTCGGTCACGTTGACGCGGTGTTCTGGACGCATGATCATGCCGATCACTGCCATGGGATCGATGATCTGCGTGTGCTGCGATATGGTCGCGGCGGGCCGATCCCGGGCTTTGCCGAAACCGAAACCGTGCGGCGACTACGTCAACGTTTTGGATATGTTTTTGCGGGGCAAGAAGGCTATCCCACGATCTGCACAATCGATACGCTGGACCGGTTGCGCATGATCGCCGGGTTCGGTGTGGACTGGTGCCAGATGGCACACGGACCGGGTGAAACCACTGCCTACCGGTTTGAAGCCGATGGGAAGTCAATTGCCTATGCTACAGATTTTAGTGCAATTTCCGACGAAATGATTGACCTGTTCTACGGCGTCGACATTCTTGTCAGCGATTGTTTGCGCCGCGATCCACATCCGACTCATGCGCACCTCGCGTTGGCTATTGAGCTTGGAACGCGCAGCAAGGCCAATCGTGTAGTCTTAAGCCATCTCGACAAGAGCATGGATTACCGCAGTCTTTGCGATGAAGTGCCGGTGTTTGTGACCGTGGGTTATGATGGGCTGGAGATGACCGCATGAATCCAGACTTGCTGCTTCCGATCGTCACCAGTTTGGCCTGGTTGATCCTGGCCTGCGTCGGTCTGGCATCGCATCGGCTCAAATGGGGCCAGATGGTGAAGATGGCGCTGGCGTGGATGGTGATATTCCTTGGGCTGTATGTGCTCATAGAATGGTTCATGGTCGCCCAAGGTACTGCAAGTGACCTAGTTTAGATTTTACATAATATATATTATCCATCTTGAGGATCGGGATGAGCCAAGCCCTAAACCAGACCCCTATCGCACCGGAACGCCACATTGCGCGACTACTCGCCATCATGGCGCGACTGCGTGATCCGCAGACCGGATGCGAATGGGATCTGGCGCAGGACTTTGCCTCAATCGCGCCATACACGATCGAAGAAGCCTATGAGGTCGCCGATGCCATTGCCCGCAATGACACATCCGACCTTAAGGACGAACTCGGTGACTTGCTGCTTCAGGTGGTATTCCACGCCCGTATGGCCGAAGAATCCGGGCTTTTCGCCTTCGCTGATGTTGCTGCTGCGATCAGCGCCAAGATGGAATCCCGTCACCCGCATATCTTCGGTACTGCTGACGGCACAATGGATGAGGCGCAATGGGAAGACCTCAAGGCGAACGAACGCGCCGCCAAGGGTATAAGTAGTGCGCTCGATGGTGTGGCACTGGCACTTCCGGCCTTAATGCGCGCGCAAAAGCTCCAGAAACGCGCAGCGCGCACCGGGTTTGACTGGCCCGATCCATCTGGCTCCGAAGCCAAGATATATGAGGAACTTGAAGAACTAAAGACTGCGCCCTCGGATCTGGCGAAGTTTGAGGAAGCAGGCGATCTCCTGTTCGCTGTGGTCAACTTCGTGCGCGCCCACGGGATTAGCGCCGAAGACGCTCTGCGCGCCGCAAATGCGAAATTCGAACGGCGGTT
>JANQTR010000075.1 GCA_030731635.1 Erythrobacter sp.
CTGGGGCGCGTTGCTGCGCATGGGTGGCCATGAAAAGGAAATGTCCGGCGGAGAGCCTGACACCACCAACAACCGCATGGAGATGATGGCCGCGATCAAGGCGCTGAATGCGCTGATCGAACCCTGCAAGGTCGATCTTTATTCCGACAGCAAATATGTGCTCGACGGGATGAGCAAG
This sequence comes from Erythrobacter sp., assembly GCA_030731635.1. Taxonomy (GTDB): domain Bacteria; phylum Pseudomonadota; class Alphaproteobacteria; order Sphingomonadales; family Sphingomonadaceae; genus Erythrobacter. The sequence goes on from JANQTR010000075.1 coordinate 179, forward strand.
TGGATCCACGGCTGGCAGCGCAATGGCTGGGTCAATGCCAGCAAGAAACCAGTGCGCAATGCCGATCTGTGGCACGATCTGATCGAAGCCGCGCGCCCGCATGAAGTGAATTGGCACTGGGTGCGCGGGCACAATGGCCACCCGGAAAATGAACGGGTCGATGCGCTCGCCAGTGCAGAGGCTGCGCGGATTGCGGCGGGGGGCTGACCCTGGCGCCCTTCAACAAGCTCCCAGCGCCCTTCGACAAGCTCCCAACACCCTTCGACGAGCTCAGGGTAAGCGAGAGTAGTGACTAGCCTCGCTCGTGCTGAGCCTGTCGAAGCATGCGGGCTGAATTCAGCTGTTGTCTTCGGTCGGCGCGTCGGGGCCGTTCTTCTTGATCGAATCGATCGCGTTCTGTGCGCTCGACTTGCTGGAATAGCCCTGCGTCGAGAACATCACTTCGGAATTGTACTTGAACCGCACGCGGAACTCGCCTGCGTTATCTTTGTAGATTTCAAACTTGTGCGCCATGTTTTCCCCTTCCCTTGGTGGTTGATTGGCGGGCCGGACGTGCCAGATCACACCGCGTTTGGCTAGGCGGTTTGCGCCGCTTTGGCTGGCTGAAAGCGGACCGGCGCATAGGCTGCCGGATCAATCCGCGCGGTCATCGCATCGGCCCCCTGCCCCAGCAGCAATTGTGCGCCCAGGCGTGCCGCGGCAGGCGCGGTCTGGATGCCGAACCCGCCTTGGCCAGCAAACCAGAAAAATCCCGGCTGTGCGCGGTCAGCGCCATAAACCGGCAGGCGGTCAGGCGCGAAACTGCGCAGCCCCGCCCAGCGCCGCTCCACCGCTTCGATCTGCCAATCGGTGACCTGTTGAAACCGGTCGATGGCGATCGCAACGTCGATTTCCTCGGGCGCGGCATCGCACGGTTCGCTGTCAATTTCGTCATGCGGGCTGAGCCACAGGCGGCCCGCGTCAGGCTTGAAATAGAACCCGCCATTGATGTCGAGCACCAGCGGCAGATCGGCCGGTGCGTGCGGCGCGACTCGCAGCACCGCCACAGTGCGGCGCTTGGGCGCAATGCCAATCGGTGCGACGCCCGCCAGTCGCGCAATATTATCAGCCCATGCCCCTGCCGCATTGATCAGTGTCGCCGCGCGCCAGCTTTCGCCGCGTTCGCTGGAGATCGTCCATGCGCCGCCATCGCGGGTGATTCGCGAAGCCTGCGCCCGGCAGGCAACCTCCACCCCATGCCGCCGCCCCAGCCCGAGGTAATGCTGATGCAGCCCGGCCACGTCGATATCGGCGCAGGCCGGTTGATGCAGCGCCTCGCTCCAGTCAGGGCGGATATGCGGCAACTTATCGGCCAACGCAGCGGGCGAAAGCCGCTCGATCGTCACCCCGGTGCCGGCAAAGGTGGTCACGAATGCATCCATCGCAGCCCGGTCTTCGCCCCGCCCGACATACAGCGCGCCGCGCGGGGTAAGGAAACTGTGATCGGCCAGATAAGTGCCTGACGCCAGCGTCAGCGGCACCACACCCGGCCCGCCGTAACATTCCTCCCAGAACGCGGCGGATCGCCCGGTCGCGTGATATCCCGGCGCGTCTTCAGCCTCAATCAACAGCACGCGGGCATGGGGCGCAAGCTCTGCGGCAATGCTCGCACCCGCCATGCCAGCGCCAATTACTGCGAAATCGTAGATTACAGCAGCGGACGTCATAGCGGGGGCACCGTCCGATCCAGAAATTCGTCGATCGCCGCCAGCGCGCGGTCACGCACCGCGTCAACCTCGCGCAGGATTTCGTGGTGCGCCTCGTTCCCGAAGGCGACCATTTCGCCTTTGGGCAGGCGGCTGGCCGCGCGCAGGTTGGCCGCGTGGCTGACCAGTTTGTCGGATGATGTCGACACAAACAATACCGGCACCGGCACCGCTTCCATCGCGCCATCTTCTTCCAGCTGCCGCCACGAGGCATAGGCACGTTCGACCCAGCGCCAGCTGGCCGGGCCCATCACCAGTTCAGGGCGGTGCTGGCGCCACCACACCTCATCAGCATAACGATCAGGATCGTGGGTCAGAAGATGCGAACGGTCTGCCGGAAGCTCACCCGGCTTCTCGCTCCATTTCCATGCCTGCCGCAAGGGATCGCCCACCGCGCACATCAGTTTGGCTACCAGATGCAGCACCGGCAGCGGCAATGGGGGGCCGTTCATCCCGGTCATCGGCGCGCTGAGCACCACTGCATCGGGCCTGATTCGCTGATCGACCAGCGCGCGTAAAATAATGTGCCCACCCATCGAATGGCCCGCCAGGACATGCGGTCCCTGCGTCTGGGCGACCCAATGTTCCCAGAATTCGGCCAGATCATCGACCCAGACCGAAAAATCGCTAATATGCCCGGTGACCGCATCGCCGCCAAGCCGACCGGACCCGCCCTGTCCGCGCCAATCAGCCGCGGTCACTTTCCACCCGGCGCGGTGCCATTGTTCCAGCGTTTCGAGGTATTTTTCGTAAAAATCGCCGCGCCCCGGAAAGAACAGGATCGATCCGCGCGGGTGCACAGACGCGCCCGGCCAATCAATCCGCCGAATCACATGGCCATCGGCCGTCTGCCAGGTGCTTTCACGCGCGGCGGGCGGAATCGCCCGGCGGTCAATCGCGCCATGTTGGTCAACGTCGTGAATAACGCCCTCCGAGCGTGGTTACTATTTGGTAAGTCATAACCTGTAGCACTGCCTTCAAAGAAGCACAGCTCGTGCATGTCGCACGGCAACTTCGGGGGCACAATGTTGACGACCACCATTCACTACGGTCTGCTGATCGCCTTGGCAATTGCGCTGGTCGTGGCCGCGTTCACCGATATTCGCAGCCGCCGGATCGGCAATTGGCTGAACGGTGCGATTGCGCTCGGCGCGCCGCTGTTCTGGTGGGCCAGCGGCCTTTCCTTGTGGCCTGATATGGCCTGGCAGCTGGGTTTCGCGTTGGTCATTTGTGCGATTCTGGTTGGGATCGCCTTTATTGGCTACAAGATGAACGTCCTCATTCTGGGCGGCGGCGACATCAAGTTGCTTGGCGCGCTGTCCCTTTGGTTCGCCCCGCTCACTTACATGCAGGTGCTGTTGATCATGTCCCTGTTCGGGGGCGCGATGGCGGTCGCATTCGTGGTGCGCCGCATGGTGTTCAAACCCAAAACTCCCGGCAGGCTGCCTTACGGCGTCGCGATCGCTTTTGGCGCGCTGTGGGTGCTCGCTCTCAATTACCTGCCCGAAGCTTCGCACGTCGCATTGGCGGCATGAACCCGATTTTAACCAATCAGACCGTAACCAACGCAACCATACCCGCCCGCTAACCAAACCTAGGGCATTTACGAGGGGGCTAGATCAGCCATGGATAAGAAGAAACTGGTTCTGCTGCTCGGCGCGCTGATCATCGCGATCGGGACGGCCTTTGCAGCGCGGAGCATCTTCGCCGGAGGCGCAGCCCCCGCAGCCGAAGCCGCCGCGCAACCCACCGGCCCGCGTGTGCTGGTAGCCAAGCGGGCGTTGACCGCTGGTACAATCATCACCGCCGATGCGCTGGGTTTCCAGCCATGGCCGACCGAACTGGTGCAGGACGCCTATTTCATCGACGGCGAAGCCGACATGAACGAGCTGATCGGCACTGTGGTGCGTTTTCCGATCACTGCCGGTGAGCCGGTAACGCAAGGTTCGCTGGTCAGCCCTGGCGATCGCGGCTTTCTTGCAGCGGCTCTCGGGCCGGGCATGCGCGCCGTGACTGTGCCGGTGTCGGCGATGACCGGCGTGGCTGGCTTCATCTTCCCGGGCGACCGTGTTGATCTGGTGCTGACGCAGGAAATCAAGAACGAGGGCGAAGGCGCTGATCTCAAGACGGCGGAAACCGTCCTGCGCAACCTGCGCGTGCTCGCCACCGATCAGACCACGGAAAAGACCACCGACGAAAACGGCAAGACCGTGGTGACTGAATTCCGCACCGTCACGCTCGAAGTGACGCCCAAGATCGCGGAAAAGGTCGCTGTGGCGCAGACCGTTGGCACGCTCAGCCTGGCGCTGCGCTCGCTTGCGGACAACCAGTCCGAACTCGAACGGGCGGTTGCTTCGGGCGATATCACGATCCCGGCCAATGCCACGCCTGAACAGGAAGAAAAACTGCTCAAGGCTGCGATGGGTCGTCCGATCGACAAAGGCGCATCCTATGTGACTGGCGCTGACGTCTCGCGCTTCCAGCGGTCGAGTGTGCCGACCAAGGCACCCTCAAACGCTGGCTATGCCCCATCGGCAGCGCCAAGCACCGGATCGCGCACCGCCACTGCCCCTGTCTACACCGGCCCCAGCGTACGGGTGACCCGCGGCAGCGAAACCACTGACACGCCGATCGACGGCAAGGCCAGCAGCAGCGCCATCCTCAGCGGTCAATCCGGTGGCCTTGGCAAAGCCGCCCCGCGTCTGCCCGCTGCCGGCGCGACCGTGACCAACTGAGGGGCACATGACCATGTCGATCAACCTTACCTATCGTTCGCTTTCGACCAAGGCGACCAATGGCAAACCCGAGGGGGGCCAAACCATGAAACGCAAGTTCAAGACCAAGCTGCTGGTAGCCGCGCTTGCGGCAGTGCCGATGGTGGCAATGCCCGCAACTACGGCCACGGCGCAGCAAGTTGCTCGTCCGTCGCAGGAAGTCGTCCTGTCGATTGGCCGCGGCGAATTGGTGACGGTGCCCGGCTCGATGGCTGACGTGTTCGTCGCCAACGATGAAATTGCCGACGTGCAGATCAAATCGCAGCGTCAGCTTTATGTGTTCGGCAAGGCGGGCGGTGAAACCACCATCTACGCCAGCAACGAACGCGGCGACGTGATCTTTTCGGCCAATATCCGGGTCGGATCGAACATCGGCAGCATTGATCAGATGCTGGCGCTGGCGATGCCCAATGCCAAGGTGAGCGTGTCGACAATGGGCACCAACACCGTGCTGCTGACCGGCACGGTGGCTGCACCCGAAGACGCTGCCGAGGCTGAACGCCTGGTG
>JANQTR010000076.1 GCA_030731635.1 Erythrobacter sp.
TCGTTGAGGATCGCCTTGGTCCCCATCAACCCGCCCGCAGCCCCAGCCTCAGCCCAAGGCACGCCGAGCAGCCACATGAACGGCGCAAGGCACCAGCCAAACAGGCGTTTCAGGCTCAAGGCCTCGCCATCGATCAGCGGCAGCAGGGCGAGCGCCTGATCCACCAGCGCCACCAGCGCAAACACCACGATAATCACCGCGATCACGGCAAGGAACAGCTGCATCCCGTCCATCGTGCCTTTGACAATGGCATCGATGCTCGATTCGTATTTCAGGCCGGGTTCGTCCTTCTCCACCGCCGTCTGCGCATCGCCCGGCGTTGCCGGCACCATCAACCGCGCAATCAGCAGCGCGGCGGGCAGCGAAATCAACGAAGCGGAAATCATGTGACCCACCGCATCGGGTACGGTGTCGCGCAAGGTCGTGGCATACAGGATCAGGATCGCGCCGCTGATGGTCGCCATCGCCAGCACCATCACCTGAAACAGTTCCGCGCGGGTCATCCGGTCAAAATAGGCGCGCACCACCAGCGGGCTTTCGACCACGCCGAGGAACATGTTCGCCCCGCCCGACAGGCCCACCACGCCGCTCACCCCAAGGCTGCGGCGCAGCAGGTAGGACAGGCCATTGACCAGCCAGCGCAGGACGCCCCAATGCCACAGCAGCGCAGAAAGCGCGGAGAACACGATCACCAGCGGCAGGATCTGGAAGGCGATCACCAGCGGCGGCTGCGCGCCGTCGGCCAGCGCGAACGGCAGGGGCGCACCGCCGAGGTATCCGAACATATAGGCTGAACCCTTGAGCGTCGCCTGCTCCACCGCGCTAACGGCGCTGTTTGCCAGCCCGACCGCTGCCCAAACGGCAGGCACCCGCACGATCAGCACCGCCAGCACACCCTGCAACGCCAGCGCGCCCGCGATCCAGCGCCAGCCGGGATGCGCGCGGCGGTTCTCGCTGAACGCCCAGGCGATACCCATCAAAACCGCGAGGCCGATGATCCCCCGCAGTTGGTCAAACAGTTCCACGCGGGCCTACCCCCGCATCCAGGCGTGATAGCGTTCCACCCACTTCAGCACCGCTTCGGGCTTGTGCGCTTTCTTCCAGTTGCCAGCCGCAAACTTGTTGGCTTCGGCCATGGTCGGATAGGAATGGATCGTGCCGAGGATCTTGTTGAGACCGATCCCGTGCTTCATCGCCAGCACATATTCGGCCAGCAATTCGCCTGCGTGCGCGCCGACGATGGTCGCGCCGAGCACGGTGTCCTTGCCGCCTGCCGGGGTCAGCACTTTGACAAAGCCCTTGGTCTCGCTTTCGGCAATCGCGCGGTCGAGATCGTCGATTTCATAACGGGTGACTTCCACGGCGATGCCCTGCTCGGCTGCCTCGCGTTCGTTGATGCCGACGCGCGCGATTTCGGGGTCGAGGAAGGTCACCGCCGGGATCACGCGGTAATCGGCCTTGAACTTGCGGAACATGCCGAACAGCGCGTTGACGCTGGCGTACCAGGCCTGATGGCTGGCGGTATGGGTGAACTGATACGGCCCGGCGACGTCGCCTGCGGCAAAGATATTGGGGAATTTGGTGGCGAGGAATTCGTCGGTGGTGACGGTTCTGGCGGTGTCGACGCCAATCGTCTCCAGCCCGAAGCCAGTCAGCCGCGCCTTGCGCCCAACCGCGACGATCAGCGCGTCGAACGGCACTGGCACTTCGGCCCCGTCAGCTTCGGTGATCAGCACGCCATCCTCAATCCGCACCGCCTTGTGACCGGTGAGCAGGCGCACACCCGATTCCGTCAGCACGGCGCGGGCAAGGTCTGACACATCATCATCCTCGCGCCCCAGCACCTGCGCGGCCATTTCCACCTGCGTCACCTGCGAACCGAGCCGCGCCAACGCCTGCGAAAGCTCGCACCCGATTGGCCCGCCGCCCAGCACAGCGATGCGCGCCGGGGCTTTGTCCATCTGCGCAAACGCGTCCCACATGGTCTCGCTCGTCAGATAACCGCTGGTGTCCATGCCGGGGATCGGCGGCACCACCGGCTCCGCGCCCGACGCGATGATGATGCTGCGCGTCGTCAGCCGCTGGCTTCCGCCATCATTGCGCGCAATTTCGACCGTCCACGGATCGATGATCGTGGCATAGCCCTTGACCACATCGACGCCCAGATCGGTGTAGCGTTCGACGCTGTCGTGCGGTTCAATCGCCTTTACCGTATCCAGCACGCGCGCCATCACCGCCTTGAACGGCACCTTGGGTTCGACCGGTTCCAGCCCATACCTGTCAGCATGGCGCATCATCGCGGCGACCTTGGCGCTCTTGATGATTGCCTTGGACGGCACGCAGCCGGTGTTGAGGCAATCGCCGCCCATTTCGTTAGCCTCGACCAACGTGACGCTCGCCTTCACTTGCGCGGCGATATAGGCCGAAACGAGGCCCGCTGACCCGGCCCCGATCACCACCAGATTGCGGTCGAACTTTTTGGGACGCGTGAACCCGGCGTAGACTTTGCGGCGTTTGATAAAGCCGGTCACCAGCTTGGCCAGCCACGGCACGATGCCAAGGAACACGAAAGAGCCGATCAGCACCGGCGAAAGCAGCCCGCTGGTGCTTTCGATCCGCGCAAGCTGCGTGCCTGCGTTCACATAGGCAATCGTGCCGAGCAACATGCCCAACTGACTCACCCAGACATAGGTCCATGTGCGGATGCGGGTCAGGCCCATCACCAGATTGACGACGAAGAACGGAAAGGCCGGGATCATCCGCAGGCTGAACAGATAAAACGCCCCGTCGCGCTCCAGCCCGGCGTTGATCGCCTTAAGCCGCTCGCCAAAACGCGCCTCGATCGTATCGCGCAGGACATAGCGCGAGGACAAGAACGCGAGCGTCGCTCCGATGGTCGAAGCGAAAGAGACAAGGATCGTCCCCGTCACGAGGCCGAACAGCGCACCCGCCGCCAGCGTCATGATCCCCGCGCCCGGAATCGAGGCCGCCGTCACCGCGACATAGATCGCAAAGAACCCAGCGAGCACCGCCACCGGATTTTCGGCGTAGAAAGCCTCCCACTGGCTGACCGCCTGCTTGATCCCTTGAAGCGTGAAATACTGGCCAAGGTCGAAGATGAAATAGGCCGCAACAATGGCGGCCAGCGCGGCGAGGATGATAATTTTCTTCACAAGGTTTCCTTGCCCGGTCTTCGTTTCCCGCATCGCGGTGGTTACGCCGTCCCCGCCAGCGCTGCGTATTTCGCAATCCAGCGCCGATCGATCCAGTGCTTCAATCGCAGCACCCACGCGCCCTCGGCAGAAAGGGGGCCATAGCTGGCAATCGCCGATCCGTCGCCGGTGTTCATCAGATAAAGATTGTTCCAGCGTGGATGATATTCCTTGTGCGGTTCCCTCCCCGCCAAGGCTGCGCGCAGGTTTGCGGCCAGCACCGGCCCTGCAAACACCGCATGCACCCCCGAATGGGCCAGCACGCGGTCGGTGCGCGCGGCGACATCGCCAGCAGCAAAGATATGCGGGTGCGAGGGGGAGCGCTGATCGGCGCCGACCGCGATGAAGCCTGCTGCATCCACCGCCAGCCCGCTTGTCCGCACCCATCCCGGCGCAGCGCTGCCCAGCGCGGCGATGATCGCGTCCGCCGGTTGCAGCGACGTCTCACCCGCCATGATCGCACCGCCTACGATCCGCGCATTGGCGAGGTGGAGGGCTATGCCCTGCCGCGCCAGCGCTGCGGCCACCCGCCGCTGCACACCGCGCGCAAAGCCGGGGAGCAAGCCGCCCGCCCCTGCCACCAACGCCACATCGGCGGGCGCACCGGCGCGATTGCGGAGCGCAAAAGCCAGTTCCACTCCGCCCGCGCCGCCGCCTGCCACCACCACGCGGGCAAGCGCGGGTAGCGCCGCCAGACGATCCACAAAACCGCCAATCGGACGCACATCGATCACCCGCGGATCATCGCCCAGCAGCGCCGCTGCGCGCCCTTCGCCGCCCGTATCAATCGACGCGATGTCGAACCGTAACCGCTCACCCAACGCCGTGGTCACCATCCGCGCTTCTGCGTCAATCGCGGCGCAGCGGTCCAGCGCCAGCTCGACCCCCGCCCGCGCCGCCAGCGCGGCCAGATCGACCAGCCCATCGTCGCGGTGATGCTGTCCGGCGATCCACCCCGGCACCATCCCGGAATAACGCAAATGCGGCTGCGGGGTCAGCAGCACCGCGCGCGCACCGCTCGGCACCCCGTGCCGGATCCAGTCCGCCAACACCGCCACATGGGCATGTCCGCCGCCAATCAGCAGCACTGTCTGCGTCACTCGTGCTGCCTTTCCTTGCGTGCATCGACCTGTGTGTGGTTCATTGCCCAACGTTCAGCTACGGGCAAGCTTTGCACGCTATCGGAGCGCGGCATGTGATAGTATCTCTTTTTGCTGGTCGCCACGGCATATCTGCAAGAAATTGCACATAAACCGCTGCTGGAACCGCAAGTGCATTGGGTGATTGACCCAGTGCGGTAAAGCTGATGTTGCACTGCACGCATCCATTTCCGGCCTTCGGGGCGGCTGGTTGCAAAAACTGGCCGCATCCCGGATTGTGCCGATTGGCGCGAACCGGAAACCGGGCGAAACAGGTTTCGATATTGAAAGGCTGCAATGGCAGACGAAAGCCAACATTACGGCTCGCAGATTTCGCTGGCAAAGTTCTTCAGGATTTTCTTCGAGATCCTCAAGCCCGAAGCGAATTTCTACTGGCTTGCTGCGGTCTATGGCGTGGGCATCAGCCTGCTTTCGCTGGCGACGCCGATTTCGGTGCAGATGCTGATCAACACCATCGCCAACACCGCTTTGACAGCGCCGCTGGTGCTGCTGACGCTGACATTGTTCGGCCTGCTGCTGATTTCCAGCCTGATCTATGCCCTGCGGGTGCACCTGATGGAGGTGTTCGCACGGCGGTTCTATGCGCGCATGGTGGCGGAAATTTCGCTGATATCGGTCTATGCGCAGAATCCGTTTTTCGGCGACCTGAAGGCCAGCCCGCTGTTTAACCGATATTTTGACGTGGTCTATGTGCAAACAGCGATCCCGATCCTGATCATTGGCGGGTTCACGGTGCTGTTGCAGATTGCAGTCGGGTTCGTTCTGGTCTCACTCTACCACCCCTATTTCCTCGGTTTCACGCTGGTGATGATCGCGCTGATCTGGGTGATCT
>JANQTR010000077.1 GCA_030731635.1 Erythrobacter sp.
CCCCGCAGTCAGGACAGCTATCGGGCACCCGCGTTTCAAACCCGCAATGGTGGCAAGCAAGCCGCGCCGACAGGCGATGTTCGACCAGCCACGCGCTGCATGATGGGCATTTGAAGCGGTGCCCACAATTGCGGCACAAGGTCAGCGGGGCATAGCCGCGGCGGTTGAGGAATAGCAGCGATTGCTCGCCCTTCTCCAGCCGATCGCGCAAGGCGTCGATCAGCGGCCCTGCCAGCCAGCGCCCGCTGCCGGGTTTTTCTTCGGTCAGGTTGATCAGCCGCACCGACGGCAGGCTCGCCCCGCCAAACCGGCTGGGCAGATCGAGTTTTTCGTACACCCCGATATCCGCCATGTGCAGGCTTTCCAGCGCAGGCGTTGCGCTGGCGAGCACAACAGGCAACCCTTCAAACCGCGCGCGCATGACCGACACGTCGCGGGCGTTATACCGCACTCCGTCATCCTGCTTGAAACTGATTTCGTGCGCTTCATCGACCACGATCAGGCCAAGATTGGCGTAAGGCAGGAACAGCGCCGAACGCGCGCCGACGACAACCTGTGCGCTGCCGTCCGCAATCGCCCGCCACGCCCGCCGCCGTTCGGTTGATCGCAGCGAGGAATGCCACAGCACCGGCGCCGAACCGAAGCGGGCGGCAAAGCGGCTGAGGAAATTCTCGGTCAGCGCGATTTCGGGCAGCAGCACCAGCACCTGCTTACCGCCGCGGATCGCCTCTGCCACGGGTTCGAAATAGGTTTCGGTCTTGCCCGACCCGGTCACCCCGTCGAGCAGGAAGGGGGCAAAGGCGCAGGCCTTGACTGCCGCGACCAATTTGCCTGCAACTTCGGCCTGAATGGGTGACAGCTTGGGTTGGTCAAAATCGGGATCGGCGGGCGGATAGGGGCGATCAATCGCAACGGTGACGGGTTCGACCAAGCCTGCCCCCGCCATCCCGCGCAACACCCCTTCGGAAACGCCCGCAATCGCGGCGAGTTCGCGCATGGTGCCCTGTTCGCCGCCAAGTTTCTCCAGCGCTGTCTTGCGCTGCGCGGTCAACCGCCCGGCCCCCTCCGCGTCCGTCAGGCGGTATTCGGTCATGGTCGCTGGCCCGCCCAAAGCCCCGCCACTGGCCAGCGCCATGCGTGCGACGCTGGCAAGCGGCGCGCAGTAATAATCCGCCGTCCATTCGATCAGCCGCCGCAGCGGCGCAGGCAGCGGCGGCACCGGCAGCACTTCGAGAAGCGGACGCAGGCGCGCGAAGGCGATTTCGTCGCCCGGCAAGCGGCCTTCGTCCCACACGATCCCGGTCACCTTGCGCGGGCCGAGCGGCGCGATCACCACACTGCCCGCAGGCGCAGCCACCCCATCGGGCAGCCGGTAATCCAGCGGGCCGAGCGCGGCGTTCAAAACTAACAGGCGGACACGGTTCATCTTGCCGCCATATGGGCACTGGCACTAGGCAGGGGCAAGCAGGAGAGCCAAGAAATGAACGCAATTGCACAGCCAACCCAAACCTTGGCCCCCACCCGCCGTGCTTTATTGGCCGGTGCCGCAGGCGCGGGCGCGCTGTTGCTGCTGCCCGGCTGCGCCACAACCGGCGGGTTCAGCCTGACCGAAGCCGTGCGCCGCCTGCTGCTGCTGTCATCGGAAAACGCCTTCGCCCGCCTGACCGCTCCGGGCGGGTTCTGGGATGAACAGGTGGCGCGAATCGGGCTCAATGAACTGCTCGGCACGCGCGGTGATGTGCTGTCGCGCATTCTGACGTCGGGGCTGGTGAAAGATCGGCTTGAGGAACGCTTTGCCACTTTCGCAATCGATGCCAGTTTCCGCGCGGCGCCGATTGTGACCGATGCGGTGCGGGTGATCGGGTTTGAAAACGCCATCGATCTGGTGCGCGGCGGGCCGAGCGCGGCGAGCGATTTTCTGCGGGTGGAGCTGGGCAGCGCGCTGATCGATGCGATGGTGCCCGAACTGGGCGAGGCGATCCGGTTGGCCGAAGACCCGCTGGTCGGGCAAGCGCTGGGCGCGCTCACCGGGGTCAATATCAGCAATGTTGCAGGCCGCATCGGGCGCGAAGTCGATAATGCGGTCTGGGGCGAAATCGCGCGCGAAGAAGCCGCGATCCGCGCCAATCCGCAGGCGACCCGCGATCCGTTGCTGATTGGCGTGTTTGGATTGGGCAGCCGGATTTAAAAGGGACCGGATCTAGAACTTGTAGGTCAGCACCGTTTGCGCGATGTGGCTGGTGCGGTTGGGCTGGTCGCCGCGCGGAAATTCCGCCAGCCAGTAATTCGCGCCCACTTCAAGCTGGTTGTTGATCTTGTAAGCTACGCCCGTCTGCGCGCGCCATTGTTCGGTCGAAGCGCCTTCACCGGCATTGCGCGATTGCAACAGGCCAAGCCATTCGCCGCCGACGCTGCCGCGCCAGCCATTGCCGAGCGGCTGGTTATACTGGATGCGCTGGCGCAGGCGCAGTTCGACCCGGTCTGCCCCGTCGAAAAACCGTTCTTCAAACCGGGTGCGGAATTCGAATCGGCCTTTGACCAGGGTGACTTGCTGATGCGGGCGCAATTCGGTGTTGCCGCCCGCGTCGAACACCGCCGCGCCTCCGCCGATGCGCACGCCCTTGGCCACTGTCTGTTCGATCGTGGCGCGAAAGGACTGCTGATCACCGCCGCGCGCATCTTCGCGCCAGCGCTGCGAAGCGTCCACTGTCAGCCGCGTGCCATCGGCAATGTCGCCGGTGACGTTCAGGATATGCCACAATTGCACATCTTCGTCCTGCGCGAGCGCTTTCGACGGTTGCCAAGCTGCGACGAGGGCGGCAAGCAGCATCGCAAAGTGCATGGACGATCGGATCATGCGCGACCCCCTAGGCCGCTCGCTTGCGTGCTGGCTATCGCAAAATGCTGGAGTGACCTTCATGAAATTCTTCGTCGACACTGCCGAGATCGAACCGATCCGCGACCTTGCTGCCACCGGCCTGCTGGATGGGGTGACCACCAACCCATCGTTGATCGCCAAATCGGGGCGCGATTTCATGGAAGTGACGCGCGAGATTTGCGGGATCGTCGATGGCCCGGTCAGCGCCGAAGTGGTGGCGCTGGATCACGCGACGATGATGAAAGAGGCCGAGGTGCTGCGCAAGATCGCGGACAATGTCTGCATCAAGGTGCCGCTGACGGTGGACGGGCTGAAAACCTGCAAGGCGCTGACGGGCGAAGGCACAATGGTCAATGTGACGCTGTGTTTCTCGGCCAATCAGGCGCTGCTGGCGGCCAAGGCCGGGGCGAGCTTCATTTCGCCCTTCGTCGGGCGGCATGATGATAACGGGTTCGACGGGATGGACCTGATCGAAGACATCCGGTTGATCTATGACAACTACGGATTTGAAACCGAAATCCTCGTCGCATCGGTGCGCCATACCATGCACGTGCTGCAGGCCGCCAAGATCGGCGCTGACGTGATGACCGCGCCGCCCAAGGTGATCCACGACCTGTTCAAGCATGTGCTGACCGACAAGGGCATCGAAGGCTTCATGGCCGATTGGGCCAAGACGGGTCAGACGATTCTCAAGTAATGGCTGACCAGTCCCCGCTCGATCTGTTCAAACAGGCGCTGACCGGCGCGAGCCGCGCGATTGCGCGCGATCCGGAGGTTGAAGTCGCGTGGAGCGCCGATGTGCCGGGGGCGGCGGGCAACCGTTTCCGCGTGCCGCTGCCGGGGCGCGATCTGCCTGCCGATCAGGTGACTGAGGCGCGCGGCTTTGCGGATTCGTTTGCGCTGAAACTGCGCCACCACAACGCCGCACTGCACGCCAAATCCGCGCCGCCCGAACCCATTGCCCGCGCCTGTTATGATGCAATTGAACAGGTGCGTTATGAGGCTTTGGGCGCGAACCGGTTTGGCGGGATCAAATCCAATCTCGACGCGGCAACCGAATTGCGCACCGCGGGCGACAAGATCGTGCGGGCGCAGAATTCGTCCGAGGTTCCCTTGCAGACCGCGCTTGCGCTGCTGGTGCGAGAGGCGCTGACGGGGGAGGCCGTGCCGGCCAAGGCACAGGGCGGGATCGAATTGGTGCGCGATTTCCTCGAAGAGAAAGTCGGCAAGGATTTCGGTGCGCTGGCGGAGAAGCTCTCCGATCAGGCGGCGTTCCAGAAGCTCGCGCTCGATATGCTGCGCGAACTCGACCTGACTCGGCCGACCGATGCGCCCGATGAAAGCGACAGCGATTCGCCCGATGATGAAGACGGCGCGGATGATGATCAGTCGGGTGACGATGACAATCAGGGCGAAGGCGATCCGCAAGCCGCCGAAATGGCCGGTGACATGGCCGAAGGCGAAGGCGAGGGCGACGATTCCTCCGACATGTCGTCCGACAGCGAAATGTCCGAAGGCGAACCGGGCGAAGACGGCGATGCCTCCAACGCCCCGATCCGCCCCAACCGCCCGCAGGCCGAAGTGCCCGCAAGCATCGATTACAAGGCTTTCACCACCCGTTTCGACGAAGAAGTCGCCGCGCCCGACCTGTGCGATGCCGAAGAACTGGACCGCCTGCGCGCCTATCTCGACAGCCAGCTGACCGGCCTGCAAGGCGTGGTCACCCGGCTCGCCAACCGTTTGCAGCGCCGGTTGATGGCGCAGCAGAACCGCAGCTGGGATTTCGACATGGAGGAAGGCGTCTTGGACGCCGCGCGTCTCGCCCGCGTGATCATCTCGCCCGGCACAGCCTTGAGCTACAAGGTCGAACGCGATGTCGAGTTCAAGGACACGATCGTCACCCTGCTGATCGACAATTCCGGCTCGCTGCGCGGCCGCCCGATCAGCATTGCCGCGATCAGCGCGGACATTCTGGCGCGCACGTTGGAGCGCTGCGGGGTGAAAACCGAAATCCTCGGCTTCACCACCCGCGCGTGGAAGGGCGGGCAGAGCCGCGAGGCATGGCTCGCCGATGGCAAGCCGCAGAACCCTGGCCGCCTCAACGATCTGCGCCACATCATCTACAAACAGGCCGACGAACCCTGGCGCCGTGCGCGCCGCAATCTCGGCCTGATGATGCGCGAAGGCCTGCTCAAGGAAAACATCGACGGCGAGGCGCTGATCTGGGCGCACAGCCGCCTGCTCTACCGCCCCGAAGAACGCCGCATCCTGATGGTGATCAGCGACGGCGCGCCGGTGGACGATTCGAC
>JANQTR010000078.1 GCA_030731635.1 Erythrobacter sp.
GCGATGAATTTCAGGTGCTGCTGCCCGACATGGATGATCGCGGCACCTTGGGTGAACTTGCCAACCGGATCGTGCAGGCGATTTCGCAACCCTATCAGATCAACGGGCGCCGCGCGATTATCGGCACATCAGTCGGGATCGCGATTGCGCCCTATGACGGCGTGGATGCCGACGAACTGACCCGGTCTGCCGACATGGCGCTGTATTCCGCCAAGGAAACGCGTGGCGGCACCTTTTGCTTTTTCACCAGTGAACTGCGCGATGCCGCGTCCAAAACCGCGATGCTGGCCGACCGGCTGCGCGATGCGGTTGACCGGGATGAACTGAGCCTAGTGTATCAGCCGCTGGTCGATCCGGTCAGCAACGTGGTCAAATGTTTTGAAGCTCTGCTGCGCTGGCATGACGAAGAAGAAGGCTTCATTTCGCCTGCGTTGTTTATCCCGGTGGCCGAGAATGATGATCTGATCATCAGGATCGGCGAGATGGCGCTGCGGAAGGCTTGTTGCGATGCGGTGACCTGGCCCGAGTCGATCCGGGTCGCGGTGAATGTTTCAGCCAAGCAATTCGTGCGTCCCGGCTTTCACAAGACCGTAGCCGCCGCGCTTGAGGCCTCGGGCCTGCAGCCCGGTCGGTTGGAGCTGGAGATCACCGAAAGCGTCTTCGTAGGCGATCTGGAGTCGGTCGATGCAATATTCAATGATCTGAAAAAGCTGGGCGTGCGCCTTGCGCTGGATGATTTCGGCACTGGTTATTCATCCTTGGGCTATCTCAAGGGCGGGCATTTCAACAAACTCAAGATCGATCAGAGCTTCGTGCGTGGCTGCACCGAAAACGGCGATATCAATCCAGCGATTATCAGCGCCATCGTCGCTCTGGCGAAAGCGTTGGGGATGGAAACCGTGGCCGAAGGCGTCGAAGCCATGGACGAGCTCGCTCTCGTCAAAGAGCGCGGCGCCGATCTTGTGCAAGGGTATATCTATTCGCGCCCGATGCCACAGGATGATGTCCTCAGCATATTTGCTGACGGCACCATGAAGGTTACGCCTGAAGGGCCAGCGCGCCACCGCGCCGAACGTATCAGCATGTTCCGCAAGGTTGGGCTAATTCACGAAGATCACTATTACGAAGTGATCCTGCGCAACCTGTCCAAAACCGGCGCGCGGATCAACGGGTTGGCGGGCGTGCCGGTCAGCACCGAAGTGGTGCTGGATATGGGCCATGGCCAATTGGTGGTGAGCAAGGTGGTCAACGCGAGCGAAGCCAGCCAGGGGTTGCAGTTTGAAACCGCGCTGATCAGCGATGGTATCGGCGGGTTCATGGCCCGGCACCGCATTTCGCCCTATTCGCTGGCCGAAGCCGGTATTCCGCTGGCAGCGCTGGGCGCAGGGGCGTTCCCGCTCGCCAAGTGGCGCAACGCCAACAAAACTATCCCGCGATTTATCCAGCTTGATATCGGAATATAACGTGCCCTACCCGCGCCCGCGATAAGGGGCGACGCCTTGATCAGGCAGCCACAGCCCTTCAGGCGGCGCGGCTGATTGCCAGAACACATCAATCGGAATGCCGCCGCGCGGATACCAATATCCGCCGATCCGCAGCCATTGCGGACGCATTTCTTCAAACAATCGCACCCCGATGCCGACGGTCACATCTTCGTGAAAGCCGTTGTGATTGCGAAAAGCGCCCAGAAACAGTTTGAGGCTTTTGCTTTCGACGATCGTCTCACCCGGCACGTAATCGATCACCAGATGGGCAAAATCGGGCTGATTGGTCACCGGACACAGCGATGTGAACTCAGGGCTGACGAACCGCACCAGATAGGTCAGCCCGGGACGCGGATTAGGCACATAGTCGAGCACCGCGTCTTCGGGCGAGGTCGGCAAGGGGGTATCCTTGCCAAGGAACTGGGGCGCGACAGTTGGTTTTTGGGGTATGGTATCCATGCCGCGCTGTTGCCTTGAAAGGCTGATCGGCGCAAGCGCCTAGCTGGACGTACAGGCCTGCAAAATCCTATGGGGGACAGCGTGGGTTCATTCCGTTGTTGCCACACCTGTCCCGCCCCGATCCATTCGAGCCGTATTGCGCCATGATCCGCACGCCTTCCCGTCTGTTTGCCACCCTGATTGCTCCTCTGATTGGCTGCACCGCCATGCTGGCGCCTGCGGTGCCGCTTGCTGCGCAACAGCAGGGCGGCTTTACCCTGCCGAAATCGACCCCCACGCCGACGCCTGCTCCCGCTGGCCCGGCCGATGAACGCGCCGGGGTATCGATCCCGCCGCGCAGCTTACCCGTTCCAAGGATTGAAGCGGTCCCTGTCTTGATCCCGGAAGCAGTCCCAGGGCCCGCCGCCACCTCAAGTCCGCAGGCCCCTGATCCGGCGCGTACGCCGACGCCCACGGCATCTGCAAACCCTGGCCCGTCCCCGCGCCCCGGCCCTGCCGCAGCCACACAAGCGTCCGTCGCTTTGCCAACCCCGCTGGCATCCCCCAAGCCAACCCCGCCGCCATCGCCGGTGCCGCTGCCTATTCCTTCCGCGTCGCCCTTGGCTGCGCCGCAAGTGGCGCCGCCTGTTGTCAGCGACCAGCCTGCCTTGCGCACCCTTCCTGACCTGCCGCCATGGTGGCCATGGGCGGCGGGCGTGCTGGGGGCCTTGGCCGTGTTTGGCGCAGGGCTGATGCTGCGGCGCAGGCGCGCGCCCAAGGTGCTGCGGCTGGCTGCGCCGCCGCCGGGGGCCGAGCGCAATGCCCCGCCCGCATCCCTGCCCGGCTCAAGCGCAGATGCTGCGCCAAACACGCTAGGCGTGACGCTTGAAATTACAGCGGCAACCCGCAGCGTGATGATGTTCACGCTGCACTATCGCATCGCGCTGGCCAATCGCAGCGCACAGGCGGTGAATGGGGTCAGCCTCGCCATGGCGCTCGCCTGTGCTCGGAACGGTGCAGACAACGCGCCCTCGCCCGGCGCGGCGCAGCGGTTGGAACAGATCGCGCGGATCGGCCCACATCAGACCCACACTATTACAGGCGAGGTGCAACTCCCGCTCAGCCAGGTTGCGCCGTTGCATCAGGGTAGCCTTTTGCTGTTCATCCCGCTGGCGCATGTCACCATCGAAGGCGAAAGCCAGCTTGCCAGCACGCGCAGTTTTGTCATCGGCACGCCAAGCGCGGCGGGCACCGGGCGATTGCATCCGATCAGGCTTGACCTGCCACCCGGATCAATCCCAGGCCTGCTGGCACAGCGCATCGACGTACCAACCATTTCCGCCGCCGCTTAAGGCAGCTAGGGTTTGCGCAGAGGCGCGAGGCCGCTAGGGTTGACTGTATGACACAGCTTCCCGCAGATCTTGTCTCGACCGAATGGCTCGCTGCGCATGGTGATGCGCCGGACCTCGTCATTCTTGACGCCTCGCACCACCTGCCTGCTGCGGCCCGCGATGCGGCAGCCGAGTTTGCCGTGGGGCATATCCCAGGCGCACGGTTTCTGGGGCTCGCCAGCCTTGTCGATAAAACCTCTGGCGTGCCAGCCGCGCTACCGCGCCCCGATCAACTGGCCGAACGGCTCGCCTTGCTCGGCGTGGCGTCCGGAACGACCATCATCCTGTATGATGACAGCGCAATCCGCACAGCGGCGCGGGCATGGTTCATGCTGCGCGCCAGCGGATGGGATCAGGTCGCGATTCTTGATGGCGGGCTGGCCAAATGGCGCGGCGAACACCGCCCGCTGGAAACCGGTGTGACCGATGCAGCCCCGGCCGCGCCAGCACAGCTCACCCCAGCGCGCCAAGTACGCACAAAGGCGCAGATGCTCGCCAACCTAGAAACGCGCGGCGAACAGGTGCTCGATGCGCGCGCGGCTGACCGGGTGTTCGGCCACGGCATTGATCCGGTGCATGGCGGGCCGAACGGACGCATTCCGGGCGCGCTCAACCTGCCTTACACCGAAGTGCTGCACGCCGACGGCACCTACAAATCGCCCGATGCCCTGCGCGCCGCCTTTACCGCCGCCGGGATCGACCTTGCGCGGCCGATCACCACCACCTGTGGCAGCGGAGCAACCGCCAGCGTCTTGTTATTCGCGCTCCACCTGATCGGGGTGGACGATGCCGCCTTGTATGATGGCAGCTGGAGCGAATGGAGCGCCGATCCCGCGACCCCCAAACTGCAAGGCCCCCAAGAATGAGCGGCGGCGATAGCGGCAGGCCGATTAAGCCTGCGACCAAGCTGGTACGCGGCGGACGGCGCAAGGAATGGACCGGCCCGGTGGTCAACCCGCCGGTCTGGCGCGCATCGACCCACCTTTACGAAAAGGACGCCGATCGCCACGCAGCGGGCGGCAATAATGCCGATGGGCAATTCTTCTATGGCCGCCGCGGCGCACCGACGCAGTGGGCGCTGGCCGATGCGCTGACATCGCTGGAACAGGGCGCGCATGGCACGGTGCTGTATCCCAGCGGCGTGGCGGCGATTGCGGGATGCCTGCTGGCGGTGCTCAAACCCGGTGACCGGCTGCTGATGGCTGACAATGCCTATGATCCTTCGCGCAGCATGGCCACGGGACTGCTGAAACGGATGGGGGTGGAAACCACCTTCTTCGACCCGTGCGATATGGATGCCTATGCCGCGCTGTTCGCCGATCCGGTGCGCGCGGTGTGGCTGGAAAGCCCCGGCAGCCTGACGTTCGAGGTGTGCGATATCCCCGCACTTACCGCCACAGCGCGCGCGCATGGCGCGGTCAGCCTGATCGACAACACCTGGGCCGGGCCGCTGGGATTTGCAGCGCTGGCCCATGGCTGTGACATTGTGATGATGAGCCTGTCGAAACACGTCGGCGGCCATTCCGATCTGATGATGGGCAGTGCCAGCGCGGGGAAACGCTGGCATGCCGCGCTGCGCCGCACCGCCCAGGAATTGGGCCAAGTGGTCTCACCCGATGATGCCGCGCTTGCGGCGCGCGGATTGCGCACGATGGGCGTACGGCTGGAAGCGCAAAGCCGCAGCGCGCTGGCCATCGCGACATGGCTGGACGCGCAGCCGCAGGTCGCCCGCGTGCTGTGCCCGATGCTGGTGTCTGACCCCGGTCATGCCCTGTGGCGCCGCGATTTCACCGGCGGCTGCGGGTTGTTCGCATT
>JANQTR010000079.1:0-1027 GCA_030731635.1 Erythrobacter sp.
ATTGCCACAGGTGCTGACGACGGATCTGCTGGAGTCGCGGGCTTCAGGGGGTCGTTGACAGCATCACTTCGGGCGGTGCGACAGGCTCCAGCACCGGAGGTTCCGGCTTTGTCGGCGCACCCCGGCACGTTTCCACCAGCGCCATCGGCAGCGGGCTTGGATTAAGCCGCACCAAACCTGCGCCAGGGACCGTTACTGTCGCCTCTCGCTCGCCTTTGAACGCATCCCAGCCGGGGTTGGCCGCAGGCGCGCTGCCCTGCCATTGCTGCCGCCCGCCCTGTTCTGTGGCATCGACCGCAAACCGCCCGATGGCCTCTTTGCCGACCAGTGCCAGCAATGCCTCGGCCCCCTTGTCCGCCGGGGCATTACGCGTGATCGTGATGGTGGCAGCAGGCGATGCAGCGCCCTGACACGCAATCGACAGCAGCACCGGCTGACCCGGCACCCCGTAAACCAGTCGCATCGGATTGACCCCTTCGGCCCAGATCGCGTCGGTTGTATCGGGCGATGGCAGGGGTTCTGACGGCCCCTCGCTTGGCATCAGCAGAGAAACGTGGGCGGCGGGCGTATCGCTGGGCGGCGGAGTGCATCCGGCCAAGGCGCTTGTCAGCACCAACCCGGTCAACAGAACGGCGCGGTTCATCGGGCGCGGATAAAGGCGCGGATATCGGCGGAAAGCTTCGCCCGGTCTTCGTCGCGAACATACATCATGTGGCCCGCATCGTAATATTTCCAGGTGATCCGGTCCTGCGGAATTCCGGTGCGTTTGAGCGAATATTCCGCGCCGAAAAACGGTGTGGCAAAGTCATAATACCCTTGCGCGTTGAACAGCCGCAGCTGGCTGTTCTGGCGCATCGCCTGACCGATCAGCGGGGCGACATTGAGGTAAGCGCCGCGGCCCTCTCCGCCCAGCGACCAGTCCCAGCTGCGCCCCGGCTCGCGCCCGATTGACTGGTATTCGCGGGTGGTTTCATACCCCAACCCCTCACGCGCCCAGACATTGATCGCGGCGGTGTAGCCTGCGTCA
>JANQTR010000079.1:1037-5111 GCA_030731635.1 Erythrobacter sp.
GGGGGTCAGGCGGCGGGTGAAGCCGTCTTGCGTCTGGCCGATCAGCGGGGCGATGTTCAGGTAAGCATTGCGGCCCCAACCGCTGCCCAGCGACCAGTCCCACTGCCCGCCGACGTTGCCGATCGCCTGATATTGCCGATCGGTGGCGTAGCCCAGCGTTTCGCGCGCCCAGCTGTTGATCGCGGCGGTGTAGCCTGCGTCGATGCCGTAGAAGCTGGGATCATTGTCGGGGGTTTCCCCCGCGCTGTCGTAATCCGTGCCGGTGTAGCGCGCATCCAGCCGCCCGATGGTCTGGCCCCGGTCGCGCAGCAGTTCCTTGTAGAACCGCTGATCGGTGACCCGCAGGTTCGCTTGGTCGAGATAGGTTTCGCTAAGGCCCGTCAGCCGCGACAATTCCTTGCGCACCGCAGCGCGTTCGTCTGCGGGCAAGTCCTGCCCTTTCAACAGCGCGCTGGCGAACGGCCCGATGGCGAACTGGCGCGCTTCTGCGACGATTGCTTCGACCGAAGGCGCACTGGCCTTGCCGTGGAAATAGGCGGCGGCGGCCATGTTGGGCAGGGTGACGACATAGGCCATTTCATTGCCCGGCGTCGGTTCGCGCGCGGCGAAATCGAGGATCGTGGAAATCAGGATCAGCCCGTTGAGCCCAACGTCGTTGAAGGTGCTGCCCTCCAGCTCATCCGCGACCATCGCGGTGCGGGTGGTGCCATAACTTTCCCCGCCGAGAAACTTGGGGCTGGACCAGCGGGCATTGTCATTGAGCCACAGGCGGATCACCTTGGCAACGGCGCGGCCATCTTGGCGCAGGCCGTAATATTTCTTGGGATCAGTGCCTTGGGTCAGGTGGCTGAAGCCAGTGCCGGGCGGGTCGATGAACACCAGATCAGCCACATCGAGCAAGCTGTCCGGGTTATCAAGCAGCGGATAAGGCGGCGCGCCATCATCGCGTGCGTCAGACGGGATGGCGACGCGCTTCGGCCCGAACGCACCCATCTGCAACCACACCGAGCCGGAGCCGGGCCCGCCATTATAGATGAAAAACACCGGGCGCGCCGGGTCAGCGGGGGTCTTGATATAGGAGGTGGTGACGATGACGGCTTCGGGCTTGCCATCATCGCTGGTCAGGATCGTATCGGCGATGGTCGCGCGATAAGCGACGCGCTGCCCGCCAAATGTGCCCACAAGATCGCGAGAGCGGGATTGGGGAGTTGGGGCGGCGGGCTTGGCGGCGTCCATCTTGGAGGCAGCCATATCCTGCGCGGCGGTGGGGTTGGCAAAAGCGGCGAGGGTGAGCGCGGCAAGGCTCAAAGGGAATCGCGAGTTCATGCGGAAGGGAGTGGCAGGCTTGGGGGCGGCGTTCAAGTGTGGGGCGCGTTGCGCCAAGCTTCGTCGCGCGCGTTACGCAGCGGCGTAAATCGCCGGGCGATAGCGCGGCTCCGGGATCGCAAGGCCGCATTCGGTTGCAGTTTCGAGCCAAAGCTGGACCGCGTTCTGAATGTTCGCGATTGCTTCATCCGGCGTGTCGCCATGGGCCGAGCACGGCTTCAGATCTGGAACATCAGCGATCCAGCAATCGTCCTCTGACGACCAGAAGAGGTTGATATGATAATGCGGCTTGCTCACAGCTCCATATATAAGCCGTGTTCCTCGACCAATTCAAGAAACTCCCGCACCTGATAGAGTTTTGCGTCTTTGCCGGTCGGCTGGATCGGGAAGGGACGGGAAAGTTTCGGGTGCGTCCAGATCGCATGGCTACCTTTGGTGCGTACATGCTCGAAGCGGAAGGCCCGCAGGAGTTTTTCGAAGTCGCGGAACGGGATCGGCGCGCGTGGATTGGCGAGCAGGCTGGCGTAAAGCTTATCGATGCGGGTCATAGAGAGAACATACCCGCCTAATCATTAGAGGGTAAGGCTCCAACGGATGTGATAACTGTGGATTACGCCTAAGGCTTCCCGCCCATCCGCTTGGCTCGCATCTTCCCGTACCGCGTCTTGCGCGTCCCCGGCTTGCCTTCGTTGCTCCGCCCCACAATCGGCGCGCGTTTTTCGCCGTCGGGGATGCCGAGTTCGTCCGCTTCCAGCCGGCGGATTTCGTCGCGCAGCCGGCCCGCTTCCTCGAACTCCAGATTGGCCGCCGCGTTGCGCATCCGCTTTTCCAAGTCTTCGATGTAACTGCGCAGGTTGTGACCGACGAGGTTGTTGCGCTGATCATCGCCGGTATCCACCAGCACGCTATCCTGCGCGGCGGAATGGGCGACGATGTCGTGGATATTGCGCTTGATCGAAAGCGGGGTGATGCCGTGTTCGGTGTTGAACGCTTCCTGCCGTGAACGGCGGCGGTCGGTCTCTGCAATTGCGCGTTCCATGCTGCCGGTCATCCGGTCGGCATAAAGGATCACCCGGCCATCAACGTTACGTGCCGCGCGGCCGATGGTCTGGATCAGCGAGGTTTCCGATCGCAGGAACCCTTCCTTGTCTGCGTCCAAGATCGCCACCAGCCCGCATTCGGGAATGTCCAAGCCTTCGCGCAGCAGATTGATCCCGATCAGCACGTCATAGACGCCCAGCCGCAGGTCGCGGATCAGCTCGATGCGTTCGAGCGTCTCCACGTCCGAGTGCATGTACCGCACCCGCACCCCGGCCTCGTGCATGAATTCGGTAAGATCTTCAGCCATGCGTTTGGTCAGGGTGGTGACCAGCGTACGGTAACCCTTGGCGGCGGTGGCTTTGCATTCGACGATGCAGTCCTGCACCTGATCTTCGACCGGGCGGATTTCCACCGGCGGATCGATCAGCCCGGTGGGGCGGATCACCTGTTCGGCAAACACGCCGCCGGTTTGGTCCATTTCCCAATGGCCGGGCGTGGCCGAGACCGCAAAGGTCTGCGGGCGCATTGCGTCCCATTCGTTGAAGCGCAGCGGGCGGTTGTCGATGCAGCTTGGCAGGCGGAAACCGTATTCGGCCAGCGTCAGTTTGCGGCGGTGATCGCCTTTCGCCATCGCGCCGATTTGCGGCACGGTCTGGTGGCTTTCATCGACGAACAGCAGTGCGTTTTCGGGCAGGTATTCGAACAAGGTCGGCGGCGGTTCACCCGGCAGGCGCCCGGTGAGAAAGCGCGAATAGTTTTCGATGCCTGCGCAGCTGCCGGTGGCCGCGATCATTTCGAGGTCAAAATGCGTGCGCTGTTCCAGCCGTTGCCGTTCGAGCAGCTTGCCCTCGATCTCCAGCTCTTTCAGCCGTTCTTCCAGCTCGAATTTGATCGCCGCCGCGGCCTGCTTCATCGTCGGGCCGGGGGTGACATAGTGCGAATTGGCGTAGACCCGCACCTTCTCCAGCGCGGCCCCTTTGGCGCCGGTCAGCGGGTCAAATTCGGAAATGCTCTCAATCTCGTCGCCAAAGAAACTGATGCGCCAGGCCACGTCTTCATAATGCGAGGGGAAGATTTCCAGACTATCGCCCCGTACCCGGAAATTACCGCGGGTGAAGGCGACATCGTTGCGTTTATATTGCAGCGCCACCAGCTTGCGGATCAATTCGCGCTGATCGACCGTCTCGCCCGCCTTGATGTCGAAAATCATCGCCGAGTATGTCTCGACCGAACCGATGCCATATAGGCACGAAACCGAGGCAACGATGATCACGTCATCGCGTTCCAGCAAGGATCGCGTGGCCGAATGGCGCATCCGGTCGATCGCTTCGTTTACGCTCGATTCCTTCTCGATATAGGTGTCGGAGCGCGGGACGTAGGCTTCGGGCTGGTAGTAATCGTAATAGCTGACGAAATATTCGACCGCGTTTTCGGGAAAGAAGCTCTTGAATTCGCCGTATAATTGTGCGGCAAGGATCTTGTTGGGCGCAAGGATCAGCGCCGGGCGTTGCAGCGTTTCAATCACCTTGGCCATGGTGAAGGTCTTGCCGCTGCCGGTGACGCCCAGCAGCACCTGCGTTTTCTCGCCATCAAGCGCGCTCTGCGTCAGTTCGGCAATCGCGGTCGGCTGATCGCCTGCCGGTTCATATTCGGAAACCAGCTTGAACGGGATGCCGCCCATCGACTTGTCGGGGCGGGCAGGGCGGT
>JANQTR010000080.1 GCA_030731635.1 Erythrobacter sp.
GGAAAGATCTGCCGATAGGTCAGGCAGCGCCACAGCCATTCGAGCGGGCCGTAACGGTAACGATCAAGCCACGGCTTCGACCACGCCAGCATCGCAAAGCAGGCCAGGGCCACAATGATGTACAGCTGCGGCCGGTTCAACGCTCCGAACAGCCCGAGCGCCCAGCCATGGAAGACGAACATCATCATGATCGAAGTGCCGAGATAATTGGTGAAGGCCGCCCGCCCTGCTGCCCGTACCCGGTCGCCCAACCAGCCGGTCGCCGACGGGGCGTAGGCCACCAGCAGCGCCGCCATGCCCAATACCATCCACAGCCGGGGCAATGGGCTCCAGCCGACAAATGCGGCCAATGTGCCGTAAAAGGTAAAACCACCGGCCTGCATCACCAACCCGATCGCCAGATGCACCAGCCCGCCGGCAATCACGCCGATCCAGCCCCAGCGCAGCAGCTTGCCGCGATCAAACGCCCCGCTGAAGAACCCCAAACGGTACACCGCCACGCCGATCAACATCAGCGGCAGGGTTTCGAACATGAACAATAACGCATTCAGCAGCGGCTCGCTCCATTGCTCGGTCAGGCGGTGGGTGACCAGCGCACCGTAGTCGCCAGAAGCAATCGCCGCATTGGGAGCGTCGCTCAGCGCCAAAGTCGTATCGATGCTTGCGGTCAATTCGGCCTGCTGCTCGGCGAATTCGGGTGTCGTCTGGCCGATTTCGGTGTCGGCGATCAACCACGGCATGGTCATCGCGGCACCATAAAAGATCACGCCTACCATATATCCGGCCAGCCCGACCCAAAGCTGCGCCTTGACGCTCCAATTGAGACAAGCCAGCAGCACAAGACCGGACAATGCGTAGAAAAACAGGATGTCGCCCGGCCAGATGAAGAAATAATGGATCAGGCCGAACGCCATCAAGATTGCCAGCCGCCACGCCTGTAAGCCACGCGTAGCGCCGCGCGCCCAGGCTTTCTCCATGAACAAATAGACGCCTGCGCCAAACAGTAGCGTGAACAATCCGCGCATCTTGCCGTCAATCAGGATGAATTGTGCAATCCACATCCACCCGCCCGGATCGCCCGCATCAACCTTGAACGCGGCCGGATACATATACGCTTCCATCGGCTGCCCGAAGGCGACGATATTGGCAGCCAGAATGCCCATCACCGCCAACCCGCGAATAAAATCGAGCGTGTCGATCCGCTCAGCCGCGGCGACCGGCGCAATCGGCTCGGCATGGTCGTCAAGGATATCCGCTGCGACTTGTGCGCTCAAAGTCTCATTCATGGCCGATCCCCCGCCTGTTAAGCGGGAGAGACTAGCAAGATCGCTCGGCTTGAAAAGTGCGGCTGGTCGAACTTTTCCGCTGATTCGCGGACTTGGCTCTACCGCTTAGCCAAGCAGTTTAGCCTTGGCCGGCGACCAGACAGGCCTGTCCTTGCTGCTTGAGCGCGGAGCAGGCACGGCTGGCCTCAGCCTCGCTGGCAAAGCCGGTGGCAAGCAAGCGAGTGACCTTGCCGCTGGGCAGCAGCGTCTTTTGGGTGCCGACGAGGGCGGCATTTTCCGACAATTGGTTCCACAACCGATCAGCATTACCCGCCACGCCGAATGCCCCCAACTGCACGCGCCATCTGCCTTGTGGAGGCACCGGTGCAGTTGCAGAAACGGGTTTCGGGGCCGCGGCCAATGTGACCGCTGGCGGCGCTGCAGCCACCGGCGGTTTAACGACCGGACGCGCTGATGGCGCGCTGGCAGCCACCACCACCGGGTTAGGCGTTGGCGTCACGGGCCGGGGCGTAAGTTCGGCGGCGGCGAGCTCAGCTGAACGCTGCGCCTTGGCGCCTTCCTCCAGTTCACGCGCTAGTGATTGGGCCTGACTGCGCTGAGCGGCGGGAATATATTTGTCCATCTGCGCCAGAGCATCGCCCGCCTGCGGCAGGCCCGATCCATTGGCGAGCGTCATCAGCGCATAGGCGCGCACCCAGTCGCGCTGCGCAAAATCGGCATTAAAATGCGACAGTCCGAGCACATATTGCGCGCGCGGATCGCCGCGATCGGATGCTGCACGAATCAGCGGCATCGCCTTGTTCTGCTCGCCGTCCTGAAACAGCATCAACCCGAAATTGTCCGCTGCTTTAAGATGACCTTGTTTGGCGGCCTGCTCGTAAAGCTGGCGCGCGCGGTTGTTGTCAATTTCGACCCCACGGCCCAGACGGTATGCCTGTGCCAGATTGAACAGCGCATCAGGATCGCCAGCTGCGGCCGGGCCCTGCCATTCCACCACTGCGCGGGTGAAATCACCGTTGCCCCAGGCGTCAACGCCGTCTTTCACGTCGGCCTGCGCCGGGCTCGCCAGCAAAGCCAGGGCTGCCATGCCCAATCCGGCGTGCGCCGGAAACCGTGTGATGTGGGAGACGATCATGCGTGCCATCATTTATGCCTTATGCAAGCCTGCGGTAATACAACGACCCCATCTAACCCAATCAAGGTTAGCAAACCGTTGCCAGACGCCGCGGCGTTCCCCGATCAGGATCAGACCATCAGAAACAGGCCAAAGCGCGATCAAAACCGATTGCAGGTTGATCGCCCATCTTAACGCTAAATTAGGGGTATCCTGCGATCCCGGGGTCATCCAGCCGTTGTCAGGCGTCGCAATCGGGCGGCCCGCAGCGGATCAATTCAGGGGGACCCAGGCGTTGCGTGTACTCGCTTTGGCATCGCAGAAAGGTGGATCGGGCAAGACCACCCTGTCCGGACATCTGGCCGTACAGGCCCAGCGCGCAGGCGCTGGCCCAGTCGTGCTGATCGACATCGATCCGCAAGGTTCGCTCGCCGATTGGTGGAACGAGCGTGAGGCGGAGTACCCCGCTTTTGCGCAGACCACCGTATCGCGGCTCGCGAATGATCTTGCCGTACTGCGTCAGCAGGGCTTCAAACTGGCGGTGATCGACACGCCGCCTGCCATAACCATGGCGATCCAGTCGGTGATTTCGGTCGCCGAACTGATCGTAGTGCCCACCCGTCCCAGCCCGCACGACCTGCGCGCTGTCGGTGCAACAGTTGATCTGTGCGAACGTGCGGGCAAGCCACTGGTGTTCGTCGTCAATGGCGCAACGCCCAAGGCCAAAATTACCTCGGAAGCCGCGGTTGCACTTTCGCAGCACGGCACCGTAGCCCCGATCACACTGCATCACCGAACCGATTTCGCAGCATCGATGATCGACGGGCGCACGGTGATGGAAGTCGATCCCGAAAGCCGTAGCGCGGCCGAAATCACAGCCTTGTGGCGCTATATCGCCGACCGCCTCGAAAAGAATTTTCGTCGCACCGTGTTTGCACCAGCACCCAATGGTCAGGCGCAGCAGATGGGCGGCGTTCCACGTCCCGCCGGTGGCTTTGGCCGCCGGGTTGCGCAGTAAGCGAGAGGCAAGGGCAATGTCCGAACCCGGTTTTGCGTCACTTGGCCCGACGTTGCTTGCCCGCAAGGGCGGCGCCAAGCCGGCCATGCGTCCGCAGCTTGCACCGCTGGTGCAGGACGAAGCGGGCGTTGCTGAAGAACAGCTTGAGGATCTCGGCTGGAACGACATGGGCCATGACGACGCGGACATGGGCGCGGGCGTGACCGAGGGCAGCGCCGACGTCGTTCCAATCAACGCTGGTGTTTCGGCCGATGAATTTGGCCAAGAACACAGTCCGGTGGTGCGCCGCCAGCAGCGCCGACTTGAAGAACGCGTCCTGGCCGATGCTGTCATGTCCGGCCCCGAAGATCTCGAACCTGATTATGATTCCGAGGACGAAGCATTCTACGGTGATGATTACGCCGAGGATGAAGCCTTCACATCGACTTTCTCAGAACGTGAGCCAGTGCCTCAAGCTGTGCCTGTAACCACTATCGCCAAGCCGCGCGTACCCGCCGTTCAGGCAGGCCGCCGGGCGGCTTTTACCTTACGGCTCGATGTCGATCGCCACCTCAAGCTGCGCCTCGCGGCCACTATGCAGGGCGTCAGCGCGCAGGCGCTGGTGACCGAAGCGCTCGACCAGATGCTTGCCGAATTTGATGATCTCGACGTGATTGCCAACCATCTTAAACGCAACTGACAAGCCATCCGACCACGCACTGAAACAGCAGAATTTACGGGGAAAAGACAATGGACAGCAGCATCAGACACGCACCGCGCATCGCGCTTGCCGTCTCGACCGCGCTTGCAGGGCTGGCGCTGGCGGGGTGCACCACGACCTCTGCGCCGCAGGCGGGTACGTCCTTTGCCAGCGCGCAGACCGCGCTTACCAAGGGACAGGTCGGCAAGGCGATCATGCACGCCGAAGCTGCCGTGCTGGCCGAGCCGCGCAACCCGGGTTACCGCGCGCTTCTGGGGGCAAGCTATCTCGAAGCGGGCCGTTTCCAGTCCGCCGCCGCCAGT
The DNA here is from genome assembly GCA_030731635.1 of Erythrobacter sp. GTDB lineage: Bacteria > Pseudomonadota > Alphaproteobacteria > Sphingomonadales > Sphingomonadaceae > Erythrobacter. Next base: position 4,421 of record JANQTR010000080.1, read on the forward strand.
TTTGGCGATGCGCTCGACCTCGGCGATGAAAACCCGCGCACGGTGCTGAGCTTCGCTCTCGCCAAGATTGCACTGGGCGAAGGCCGGGCAGCGACAGCAGTGCTCGACGAATATGCACAAGCCATTGATCAGGCTGACCTTGGTTTGGCACTCGCGTTGGCCGGGCAGCCGGAGCGCGGTGTGCACGTGCTCGTCAATGCTGTGCGCGCGAGCGAGGAAGTGTCGCCCAAGCTGCGCCAGAACCTTGCCTATACCTATGCGCTTTCGGGCAACTGGCGCGCGGCGCGGGTGATGGCTGCAGAAGATGTGCCAGCAGGCGAAGTCGATCAGCGCATGACGCAATGGGCTGCGATGTCTGCACCCGAAGCATTCCAGCAGCGCATCGCCGCCCTGCTCAACGTCACGCCGCAATATGACGCTGGCCAGCCGCAGCGCCTCGCGCTCGCCAATTTCCCAAGCCAGGAAATGATGGTCGCCGAAGCCGCCGCGCAGGCACCAGTTGAAATGATGGCTGAAGCCAAGCCGGAAATGATGGCCAAACCGGCCCCGGTCGCAACCTTTGCGCAGGCGTTTGAAGCGCCCGCTCCCTCGGTCGAGACGGTGGCTGCCCCTGGCACCCGCTTTGTCTCGAACCCGGTGGTGCAACAATTGCCTGCTCGCGCAGAACGCTCGGCCCCGCGTGCCGAACCCCGCATGGCCGCTGCCTCGTCACAGCGCCGCATGGCGCCCGCTGCTGCGCCCGCAGCCGCACCGGTCGCCAGCGACAAGAGCATGGCATCGCACCTCGTGCAGCTCGGCTCCTATGACAGCAAGGCCGAAGCGGAACGTGGCTGGACCATGCTCAACGGCAAATTTCCGCAGCTGAAGGATCACAAGGTTGTGATTACCGAAGCCGTAGTGAACGGTCGCACCTTCTGGCGCGTCGCGGCAGATGGCTTTGGCCCCAAAAGCGCGCAGAGCTTGTGCTCGACGGTCAAATCGGCCGGGCGCGGCTGCTTCGCCTATGCCGCATCCAGCCCGCCGGCGGGCGCGGTCAAGGGCGCTGTACAGATGGCATCGCGTTCAAAATAATTCGGTCCCAGCAATAAATTCAGCGAAACTGCTCCCGGAAAGGCTCCCGCTTTTCCGGGAGTTTTTTATGCTGACAGGCTTACGCCACCCTTCCACAATCCCAGCACCTTGCCTTGTGCGCCCTGTCGGTCGAACGGAGTATTATCGGCGGTCGCTTCCATCCGGCGACGGTCAATGATCCACGGCGCCTCTGCATCAATCAGCGCAATATCCGCTTCCAGCCCGGCCACCAATGCTCCCGCAGGCACGCCGAGTAGCTGCGCAGGGTTGCGCGACAGGAGGTCGAACGCGCGGCAGGTATCGATCACGCCATCACGCACAAGCGTCAACGTCATTGCTAGGAGCGTCTCAGCCCCAGCCATGCCTGGCGCCGCGTCAGCGAACGGCAGGCGCTTGTCCTCAGGCCCGCGCGGATCGTGACCGCTGGCGATCACATCAACAACACCTTCGCCAATCGCGGCGATCGCTGCCTGCCGGTCAGCTTCGCTGCGGAGCGGCGGCGACAGGCGAGCAAAGGTGCGAAAATCGGCGGTAGCAAGGTCTGACAGCATGAAATGCGCAGGCGTAATGCCGCAGGTCACCGACAGGCCGCGCACTTTGGCCTCTTTGACCAATGCGAACCCGCGCGCTGTGGTAACCTGCCGGATATGCAGCCGCGCGCCTGCCAGCTCAGCCAGCGCAATATCGCGCGCAATCGCCAACGCCTCGGCTTCGGCTGGGGCAGCAGGCAGGCCCAGCCGGGTGGCAATCTCTCCCGCGGTTGCGGCCGCTTCTCTGGTAAGCCCGCCATCCTCCGCATGGGTGACGACCACGACACCCAGCATCGCAGCATATTGCAGCAAGCGCAGCATTACGCCGCTGTCTGCAATCCAGCGCCGCCCGGTTGCGATACCGCGCGCGCCCGCATCCTGCATCAGCGCGATTTCGGCAAGCTCGCGCCCTTCAAGCCCGCGTGTCGCGGCGGCAAGCGGGTGCACCCACAGATCAGGCTTGCCGCTTTTGGCGATGAAGCCCACCCGGCTCGGCAGATCGAGCGGGGGCGATTGATCGGGCATCAATGCCGCGCGGGTGATCCCTCCGAAATGAAATGCGGGTTTGTCGACCGCGAACACCCCCAGATCGACGATGCCAGGGGCTACCAGGCGGCCACGCGCGTCGATCACCTCGTCACCATCTTGCACTGTCAGGTCAGCGTCTACAGTCGTGATCAAGCCATCGACACAGCGAAGTCCGCCGCGCACCAGCCCGCCGGGGGTGACTAACTGCGCATTGGTGACGGTAAGCGGCCGGACTTGTTTCATGCCGACCACCCGTCAACGCCGCGCGCTTCGCGAGTGAGGATATCAAGGCATGCCATGCGGATCGCGACGCCCATCTCAACCTGACGGGTAATAAGTGATCGGCCCGCCAGATCGGCGACCTCGCTATCGATTTCGACCCCGCGGTTCATCGGGCCGGGGTGCATCACCAAGGCGCCGGGCGCCGCGCACGCCAGCCGTATCGCGGTGAGTCCATAAAGGTGGCGATACTCGCGCGCCGAGGGGATGAATTGTCCGCTCATCCGTTCCGATTGCAGCCGCAGCATCATCACCACCTCGGCCCCGTCAATCGCCGCGTCGAAATTGTGGAACACTTCCACCCCCATCGCTTCGACCCCCGCAGGCATCAGCGCGGGCGGCGCACACACGCGGACATTCGCGCCCAGTGCGGTGAGGCAAAGGATGTTCGAACGCGCCACCCGGCTGTGCAGAATATCGCCGCAGATCACGATCCTGAGCCCGGTGAAATCCTCGGCACCCTCGCCCCGTTCCTCAAGGGCATGACGCAGGGTCAACGCATCGAGCAAGCCTTGCGTCGGGTGTTCGTGGCTGCCGTCGCCTGCGTTCAAGACCGGGCAATCGACCTTGTCGGCGATCAAACCGGTCGCGCCCGATGATCCATGCCGGATCACAATCGCATCGGCGCGCATCGCGTTCAGGGTGATCGCCGTATCGATCAGCGTTTCGCCCTTCTTCACGCTGGATGTAGCGGCGTGCATGTTGACCACGTCCGCCCCCAGCCGCTTGCCCGCGATTTCAAAGCTGAGCAAAGTGCGCGTGGAGTTTTCGAAGAAGGCGTTGATAATAGTCAGGCCTGCCAGCAGGTCAGTATGCTTGGCGCTCTGCCGATTCAGCGCGACCCATTGTTCGGCCTCATGCAGCAGGTAGAGGATCTCGTGCCGCTGCAGCTGGCCAATGCCAGTGAGGTCACGATGGGGAAACGCCAGCCGCCCGGCTGGAAAGCGCCCCGCAGGCGCGGAAAGATTGTTCGCACTCATTAAAGCCATGCCCTTAGTCGAGCCTCATCCACTGCTCAACCCATTCCATCGGCGCTTTCCCGTGGAAGTTATGACACGCTATGCCTAGATAGCAGTCTGAAGCGCAAAAGGGACGATAGCATGAGTTTTGTCGGCAAGGTTTGGAAGGTCCTCGTGGGGATCAAGGACGGGCTCGTCCTGATGTTCATGCTTTTGTTCTTCGTCGCGCTTTTCGGTATCCTCTCGGCCCGGCCCAACCCAGGTCAGGTGCGCGATGGCGCGCTGTTGATTGATCTTGCCGGTGTGGTGGTTGAAGAAAAATCAGCGTCCGACCCGATCGCTGCATTGCTGTCAGGGACAGCTCCGGTCGCGGAATACCGCGCCCGCGACATCGTACGCGCGCTTGATGCGGCCGCCACTGATGACCGGGTCAAAGCCGTGGTGTTCGATCTCACCACCTTCATCGGCGGGGGGCAGGTGCACCTGACCGAAATCGGTGAGGCGATGGAGCGAGTGCGCAAGGCCAAAAAGCCGGTGCTGACCTTTGCGTTGGGCTATGCCGATGATCACATGCTTTTGGCGGCCCATGCCAGCGAAGTGTGGCTCGACCCGCAGGGACTAGCAATCATTTCAGGCCCCGGCGGCAGCAATCTCTACTATGCCGGACTGCTCGAAAAGCTGAGCGTCAACGCGCGCGTCTACCGCGTCGGCGATTTCAAATCAGCCGTAGAACCTTATTCGCGCAGTTCGATGTCGGATGAAGCGCGGCAGAATGTCGGCGGGGTCTACGGGGCGCTGTGGGAGGAATGGCAGGCCAACGTCAAAAAGGCCCGCCCAAAGCTCGCCTTGGCGCGTGTTACTGGCGACTCAACCGGCTGGATCAATGCGGCAGGCGGTGACCTTTCCAAGGCGGCGGTGTCGGGCGGATTGGTCGACAAGCTGGGCGACCGCGTCCAATTCGGCGCACGGGTCGCTGAACTCGCCGGCAAAGACCGGTGGAGCAAGAAGCCTGGCGCTTTTGCGACCAGTGAGCTTGACGCATTTCTTGCCGATATCGGCAATGAACGCAGCGGCAAAGCGATCGGCGTGGTCACAATCGCTGGCGAAATCGTCGATGGCGACGCTGGGCCAGGCGTGGCTGGCGGCACCCGCATTGCCGATGTGCTCAACGAAGCGCTCGACGACGATCTCGCCGCACTGGTGGTGCGGGTCGATTCGCCGGGCGGATCGGTCACCGCCTCGGAAGAAATCCGCCGCGCGATCCAGCGGTTCCGCGACCGCAAGATCCCAGTCGCCGTGTCGTTCGGCAATATCGCGGCAAGCGGCGGTTACTGGGTCGCAACGCCGGGCGAACGCATCTTTGCGCAGCCTGAAACCATCACCGGTTCGATCGGCGTCTTCGCCGTCGTGCCGACCTTTGAAGGCAGCGCCGCGCGGCTCGGGGTCAACGCCGATGGGTTCCGCACCACGCCGCTTTCGGGCCAGCCCGATTTCCTCGCCGGGTTCTCGCCCGAGATGGAGGCGATTCTGCAAGCATCGATCGGGGGGACTTATACCGACTTCCTGAGCCTGGTGTCCAAGGCGCGCAAGATGCCGACCGACAAGGTCGACGCGATCGCGGGTGGGCGCGTGTGGGATGGCGGAACTGCGCGGCAATTGGGACTGGTCGATGAATTCGGTGGGCTTCAGGAAGCGCTCAGCTGGGCAGCGGCCAAAGCGGGAATCAAGGATGATGACTGGCATCCGGTGTTCCTTGGCGAAGAAGCGCAAAACTACGATTCGCTGATCCGCCAACTGGTGACGAGCAACACAGCGCACGCACCGATTTCGCAGGGCGGCGATATCTTTGCGCTGGCTTCGCGCCGCAATGGCGATCTTGCCGCCAAGCTCACCCGAGATGCGGAGCGGTTGATGGGAACGCGCGGCATTCAGGCCTATTGCCTCGAATGCCCTGCCAACGTCAGCACGCAGGCCGAAGGAGCGGCAATCGGGCGCAAAAGCCCCATCGGTCTGATCAATTGGCTGGCGTGGCTCAGCACCCCCTAACCCTGCTGATAAATCGCACCGGCTGCCCGCAGCAACGCTTGCCAAGCGCAGGCGCGCACAGTAAAGGCGCCCCCCTGTCCGGACCACACGGCCCACGGACGGGCGCGTAGCTCAGCGGTAGAGCACACCCTTCACACGGGTGGGGTCACAGGTTCAATCCCTGTCGCGCCCACCATCTTTCGGCCCGTTTTGGCGAAGATGGCGCGGACGATCGCGGCCCTCACCATCGCACCGGCGCCCTTGACTGCAGCGCCTCTGCATTAGCCATTTACCCCTCCCTGCTTGACGGCGTGCGCGTGTTCGCGGCAAGGCTGTCGATAATATGGCAACTTCGGCCGCATGGGGAATCGCAGATGCGCAATCGAGTTTTGGGCCCTTGGCTGGCCGGTTTGGCAGCGGCTTGGGCCATAGCGCAGCCGGCGCAAGCGCAGTCCTTTATCGACGTGAGCGTCGATCCCGCCATCCCGACCCTGACCGCCACGGTCGGCCATGCACCTGCCACCCGTATCACCTCGCCCGATCAGGCCTATACCTATCTGAAAGCGCTGGCCGATGCCGCGCCGGATCGCGCGATTCTGGTGCAATATGCGGTTAGCTGGGAAGGACGCCCGCTCTATTACCTCGTGCTCTCCGCACCTGCCAACATAGCCCGGATCGATGCGATCCGGGCCGACATGGCTACCATTGCGGCAGGCCGTCAGGGTAATGGCGCCGCGCTGCCCGTGACGTGGCTGGCATACGGCGTCCATGGTAACGAGATTTCATCGACCGATGCGGCTTTGATGACCGCCTATCACCTGCTCGCTGCGCAAGGTGACGAACGCGCGGCCAAGATCATGGCCGAAACCATCGTGGTGATCGATCCGATGCAGAACCCCGATGGGCGCGCGCGGTTCGTGAACAATTTCCTCGCTTCGACCGGGATCACGCCCGCCACCGACAGGCAGGCGGCCGAGCATGACGAGCCTTGGCCAAGCGGGCGGGTCAACCACTACATGTTCGATCTCAATCGCGACTGGTTCACACTGAGCCAGCCCGAAACCCGCGGCAAAGTCGCCGCGATCCGGCAATGGAACCCGGTGGTGGTGGTCGACTTACACGAAATGGGGGGCGACAATAGCTACTTCTTCTCGCCCGCCGCCCAGCCGTTCAACCCCAACCTCTCTGCCGCGCAAGTACGCGCCTATGAGCTGATCGGGCGATATAACGCGGTCGCTTTCGATGCGCGGGGTGAGCCCTATTTTACGCGCGAGGTCTATGACCTGTTCTACCCAGGATACGGCGACACCTGGAACGCGCATCAGGGAGCAATCGGCAGCACTTACGAACAGGCTTCGGCGCGCGGGCTGGTGTTCGAACGGCGCGACGGGGCAGAGCTCACCTATGCTGACGGGGTGAGGAACCACTTCACCACCAGCCTGGCGACTGCCGCCGCCGTGGCTGACAATCCAGCGCGGTTCCTGTCGGATTTTGCGGCCTATCGCAGCGGCAATGCCAGCGGCGCGGCCGGGCGCGGGAGCTATGTGATCGACCTTGGCAAGCGGCGCTGGAATGCGGAACGGCTGGGACGACGCCTCGCTGAACAGGGCATCACCGTCCTGCGCCGCGACGGTGCATCCAGCCTTTGCGGACGCAGCTATCCGGCGGGATATCTTGTCGTGCCACAGGCCCAGCCCGCCGCGCGGCTGGTGCGCAGCTTGCTTGACCGTGACACGCCCTTGCCGCCCGATTTCCTTGCCGAACAGGAGCGCCGCCGATCGCAGGATCTGCCGCATGAGCTTTACGATGTGACCGCGTGGTCAGTCGGTCCGATGGCGGGCGTGGACGTGGCCTTGTGCAATGCCGCTGCCACGGGCGAACCACTCAGCGCCGCGGATCCGATTGCGGCCAAGCAGGACGGCAGCGGCACCTTTGCCGTCGCCGTTCCGTGGACCGATAGCGGGCAGGCGCGGTTGGTCACACTGGCTTTGCGCGAAGGGATCGAAGGCCGGGTGACAGACAAGGCATTCACCTCAGGCGGCCACAACCTTCCGCGCGGCACCGTCGTGTTTCCGGCCGGGGCCAACACGCCAGAGGCAATGGCGCGCCTCAGCGTTCTTGCAGGTGAGGTCGGCGCCCAGACAGTGGCGCTCGATAGCGGTTGGGTCGATAGCGGGCCTAATCTGGGCAGCGAGCATTTCGTGCGCCTCACCCTGCCCAAGGTCGCGGTCGCGTGGGATGATGGCGTGTCCCAGCTGAGTGCGGGAGCACTGCGCTATGTGCTCGAACAGCGGCTCGGTCTGCCGGTTGTGCCGATCCGTACCAACCGCCTCGCCCGCGCTGATTTGTCGGATTACGATGTATTGCTGGTGCCCGAAGGTGACCCGTCGGGCGTGTTGGGCGACGCCGGCCAGCGCGCGATCCGCGAATTTGTGCGCAAAGGCGGCGTGCTGGTGGCGATTGGTGAGAGTCTGGAAACCTTCAGCAGCGGCGATAACCCGCTTTTGGCGGTCAAGCGCGAAGCAGCGCTGGGACGTGAGCCGGCAGAGGACAAAGATACAAAGGCTGGCCTTGCCGAAGCCCAGGAAATCGCCAGCGACGCCGAATATCGCGAGGCAATCAAGGATCAGCAGGCCCTGCCCGATACTCTGCCAGGCGCATTGCTCAATGTGATAGCAGATCCCGATAACTTCTTGTCCGCCGGCTATGATGATGGCGCAGTGGTGCTGGCGACCGGCACCCAGATTTTCACCCCATTGGACCGCGCAGACGGGATCAATGTGCTGCGCTTTGCCGCGCCCGGCAACCTGATCGCCAGCGGCTATGTGTGGGAGGAAAACCGCAGGCAACTCGCTTACAAGCCCTACCTCATGGCGCAGCCACAGGGTCGCGGACTGGTGATCGGGTTTGCGCATGACCCCTCAGCCCGCGCATACCTCGAAGGGCTTGATCTGATGATCGCCAACGCCGTGCTAGTCGCCCCGTCGCGGGTGCGCTGACGCTAGGCTTCGCGCACCGGTTGTGGCATCCTGAAGGCGATGGTGTTGTTTGAAGCCCTTGTTGCCCTCCATGTCGCCGCCGGAGCGGTGGGGCTGACGGCATTCTGGGGACCGATTGTCACACGCAAGGGCGCGGCCAACCATCGCAAGTGGGGCCGTGCGGCATGCTACGGGTTTCTCGGTGCAGGCGTGCTCGCCATCGCAATGGCGCTGCTTTCACTTTACGGGCCGGGACAACGACACCCCGAGATCACCAACCGCGCATTGTTCGATGGGCTGTTCGGGTGGATGATGCTCTATCTCGGCACGCTCACCATCGGGTTTGTCGATTATGGCCTCGCGGTGATCCGCCATTCGCGTAATCGCCGGATGCTGCGGCGCTTGCGCTATCAGTCGGTGATCGCAGCCGTGGTGATGTCCGGCGCGTGGTGCGGGTTCTACGGATTCCGGGTCGAACATCCGCTGATGGTGCTGGTGGCCTTCATCGGCATTGTCGCGATGGCGATCCAGCAGGTCTATATCTGGCGCCCAAACGATCCACCGCGCGCGATCCCTGCCCTCACGCAGCGAAGCGGTAGGGCGAACGAGTACGTGGGTGAGCATTTCCGTGCGCTAATCGGCATGGGGATTTCAGCCTATACCGCCTTCATGTCGGTCGGGTTGATCCGGATGGTGCCCGAACACGTGTTCAACCCTGCGGTGTGGGCCGGGCCGAGCGTGGTGGGGGTCAGCTTGATCCTGTTCTTCACGATCAAGGCCAAACGCACAACCGCCGCCAAAACCTCAGGCGCTCGCCCACATCCGCAATAGGTTGGCGATGGTCTTATCGAGCGTCAGCAGCTCGGCCGATTGACTGGGGAGCGTCTGGCGTAGCGCAGCGCGCAGGTTTTCCAGATCAAACAGCATTTCACGCTGTGCAGAATCCGCCAGCAAGCTTTCGATCCAACCGACGCACACGATCCGTTCCCCGCGCGTGACCGGCTTGACCTCGTGGATGCTGGCGGACGGGTAAAGCACCAGATAGCCTGCCTCACCTTTCAATTCCTGTGTCATACCAGCGGTGTGGATCACCAGTTCACCGCCGTCATACTCGCCCGGCGGGGTCAGGAACAAAGTGAAAGAGAGGTCAGTACGCAGCCGCGCCGCGCCCTTGCCCATCAGCGCATTGTCAACATGCGCGCCATATTGCCCGCCCACCCCTGTCTTGCTGATAATCAGTGGGGAGAAACGCCGTGGCTGGGCGGCCGCCTTGACCACGGTATGGTCCGCAATAATCGGCAGCAGTTCGTCCTGCATCCGGCGTCCTGCCGCAGTATCCATCGCAGCTTGCAGATTGCGCTTTACCTCACGCGCAACCGCGCCCGCCGTCTCGCGCCCGTCGCGCCATTCAAGCATCGCGAGACGCTCGCGCAGGGCGGCAAGGTGCTCGGCATCGTCAAGAGCGTTGATTACCAGGATCATGGACGCGAGGTGTAGCGCCGCCGCAGCGCGATGGAAAGCGGGCCGCTTATCGGCGCATAATCCCGTCTGCCAGCAACCGGTTAACCTCGGCAGCAACAGCATCGGGCGCAGTCCCCCGCCCGCTCTCGTTCTCGCGCCACACAATATAGCGCAGGCCGACGAACACATTCATGCCCATTACCGCCCAGGCCTCCAGCTCCCCCAGCCCATCGCGGAACTCGCCGCTCGCTCCGCCACTGCGCAACCTTTCGGCGATGCGCGCAGCGATGGTTTCGTAATGCTCGCGATAACTTGCCGGATCGACGAATTCAGCTTCGTCGATGATGCGGTAAACTTCCTTGTGCTCAGCGGCAAAGCGCAGGAATGCGGCCAGCGCGGCACGTTCGACCTCCAGCGCGCTCATGCTGTCGGACAGGGCCGAACGCGCGCTGGTGCGCACCTTTTCGCTCATGTCGGCGACCAGCGCCCGGAACAGCGCGTCCTTGCTGTCGAAATAAGTGTAGAAGCTGCCCAGCGCTACACCCGCGCGGCGCGTGATTGAGCTGACCGAAGCATCGTGAAAGCCCTTTTCGCCAAACTCCTCAGCCGCCGCGTCGAGCAGTTTGCGCAAGGTGCGGCGCCCGCGTTCGGTGCGCGGGGTCTTGGCATCGGGCACGGCATGATTGGTCAGCACCGCGCCTCTCCTCTGCCACCTGCGACTTTTGTCCCGCTCGCATGACTGTTGCGCATCAGCATCTCCCTCGCCCCATTCGCTACGCGGGCACCGCCACACGCACAAGTACAAACTTGAAACATGGTTCATCTTTCAATATCAGGGTTGGGATAGAGGGCCAGGAGAGGAACAGACCCCATGACATATTCGCTTTACAGCCGCGCACTACTGCTTGCCGGTTGCGCCGGAATCGCCACATTTGCCGCGCCTGCCTACGCGCAAACCGCTCCCCTCGACACCGCCAGTGTCAGCGACGAGGCGGAAGAAGGCGTGATCATCGTTACCGCCCGCCGCCGCGAAGAGCGGCTGATTGATGTGCCACTTTCGGTCACCTCGCTCAGCGGAGAGGCGCTTGCGCAGCAGGGCATTCAGGATCTCACTCAGATCGGCCAGCAGGTGCCCAATATCACGCTTGAGGTCAGCCGCGGCACCAATACCACCCTCACCGCCTTTATCCGCGGGGTCGGCCAGCAAGATCCGGTCGCCGGGTTTGAAGCAGGCGTCGGTCTGTATGTCGATGATGTCTACCTCAACCGCCCGCAGGCCGCGGTGCTCGACATTTATGATGTCGAACGCATCGAAGTGCTGCGCGGGCCGCAAGGCACATTGTATGGCCGCAACACCATCGGCGGCGCGATCAAATATGTCACGGCAGAGCTGCCCGACGACACCAGCGTCAAGATTCGCGGCACCTATGGTTCCTTTGATCAAGCCGATTTGATCGTCACCGCCTCGACTCCTATCAGCGATAACCTGAAAATTGGCGCGAGCGGCGCGCGCCTGTCGCGCGGCGGGTTTGGTGACAACCTCACATTGGGTACCGAGAATTATAACAAGGACGTGTGGGCTGCACGCGGCACGATTGAATTCGACAATGGGCCGGTGTTCATCCGCCTGTCGGGCGACTACGTCAAAGACAACTCCGAAGCCCGTCAGGGCCACCGCCTGATCACCAGCCTGCAAACGGGCGCACCAGTGCTGGGCAATGTGTTCGATACCCGTGCCGGGCTCAATATCGTCGATCAGGAGGTTGAGGCCTACGGCGGCGCGCTCAACATCGCGGTCGAAGTCAGCGACACGATCACGCTAAAATCGATCACCGGCTACCGTGAGGATTCCTCCACCTCGCCGATCGATTTCGACAGCCTGCCCGCGGTCGATCTCGATGTGCCCGCGATCTACGACAACAATCAGTTCAGCCAGGAATTCCAACTGCTGTATGAAAGCGACAAGCTTTCGGGTGTGCTCGGGTTCTATTACCTCGACGCCAACGCCTTTACCGCGTTTGATGTGGCTCTGTTCACGACGCTGAACGGCCTCACTGCGCAGACGTTGGGCGATGTCGACACCAAGACGTGGTCGGTCTTCGGCGATTTCACCTATGATCTGACCGACACCATCAGCGTGTCACTCGGCGGGCGTTATACCAATGACAAGCGCACCAGTCAGGTGCTGCGCACCACCTTCCTTGGCGGGTTTTCGAACCTGTTCGGCGGCACCGGCGTGCCGATTGCGGTGACCAGCGACTTTAACGGCAGCGCCACCTTCAAGGATTTCAACCCGCGCGCGTCGATCAGCTGGCAGCCCAACCGCGATCACAACCTCTATTTCACCTATTCGCAGGGCTTCAAGGGCGGCGGGTTCGATCCGCGCGGCCAAACCAGCGCTGCGCCTGATCTGAATGGCGACGGGGTGATTGATTTCGACGATCAGTTCGAATTCCTGAGCTTCGATCCCGAAACGGTTGACAGCTATGAAGTGGGCTGGAAGGCCTCACTGCTCGACAACCGCCTCAACATCAGCCTGGCCGCGTTCCTTGGCCAATACAGCAACGTCCAGATCCCCGGATCGGTCGGGTTCGACAGCAATGGCGACGGCACCAATGACAGCTTCATCGGGATCACGTCCAACGCCGCTTCGGCTGACGTCAACGGAATCGAATTTGAAGGCAATGCGCTGATCGGTAAAGATTTTGCCGGCGACGGCAGCCGTTTCAGCGTCAACTGGTCGCTGGGTGTGCTGGATGCCAAGTTCAACACCTTCATCGACAATTTCGGCAACGACGTGGCCGATCAGCGCGTGTTCCAGAACACGCCGGACATCACCGCGCACATGGGCTTCAACCTCGGCGTGCCGGTGGCGAGCGGGATGGTGGATGTCATCGGCCTAGCTTCGCTGCGGTCGGATGCGAGCCAGTTTGAAGTCGCCAACCGCTTCCTTGATCAGGATGGGTTTGTGTTGGTCGATGCCAGCCTTGTCTACACCGTGGACAGCGGGCTGTTCTCGATCGGGGTGCACGGCAAGAACCTGTTCGACAAGGAATACATCGTCGCAGGCTACAACTTCGTGGCCGGCGGGGTTGGCGGCGCGCCGTTCACCCCAACGCTGGGCCGCGAAGGCACGCTGACGGGCTTTTTTGGCGACCCGCGCCGGATCTTCGTGACCGCGCAGGTGAACTTCTGATTTGATCTCTCCGAAGGGGCGGCGGCCTCTCAGAATATCACTGCCGCCCCTTTCCACTTGGTCCTTCCCTCTTTCCTTGGCCAGCCTGAACAGGCATAGGCGCGGGCCATGCACGATATCCGTCTGATCCGAGAGAATCCCGAAGGCTTCGACGCAGGGCTGGCGCGGCGCGGGCTCGAACCGCTGGCGCGCGCGCTGATTGTCCTCGACGAAGAACGCCGCGCCGCGACCACCGCAGTGCAGGTGGCGCAAAGCCGTCGCAATGAGGCATCGAAACTGATCGGCGCGGCAATGGCCAAGGGCGACCGCGACACCGCCGAAGCGGTCAAGGCCGAAGTCGCCGCGTTGAAGGATTCCATGCCTGCGCTGGAAGCGCGCGCTGATGACATGGCGGCGAAGCTGAAGGCGGCGCTGGAAATCATCCCCAACCTTCCCGCCGACGACGTGCCGCACGGCATGGGTGAGGAGGAGAATGTCGAAGTGTCGCGTTGGGGCACCGCGCGGGAATTCGACTTCACCCCCAAGGAACACGCCGACCTAGCCCCTGCGCTGGGCATGGATTTCGAAACCGGCGCGCGGCTTTCGGGCGCGCGCTTCACCTTCCTGCGCGGTGACATGGCGCGGCTGCATCGGGCCTTGGGACAATTCATGCTCGACGTGCAGACCCGCGAGCACGGCTACGAGGAATCCAACCCGCCCGTGCTGGTGGGTGATGATGCCATGTATGGCACGGACAAGCTGCCGAAGTTTGGAAACGACAGCTTTCAAACGAACCTGACTTATGACGACGAACGTCTTAAAGCCCAGTATTTTGAGTGGGCGCAGGCCGGCGGGGACGTAGCTGAGCCAGAACAAATTGCGCAAGCAGCTGTTGAGATAAGCCAGCTTCGCAGAAGGCAGAAGGACACAGACCGTCGCTGGCTCATCCCCACCAGCGAAGTCAGCCTCACCGCCAGCGTTATGGGCGAGCTGCTCGACGAAAGCGCCCTCCCCATGCGCCTAACCGCGCTCACTCTGTGCTTCCGCTCCGAAGCGGGCGCAGCCGGGCGCGATACGCGGGGGTTCATTCGCCAGCATCAATTCGAGAAGTGCGAACTCGTCAGCATCGTGCGGCCCGAGGACAGCGAGGCTGAACACCAGCGCATGGTCCGCGCCGCAGAAACCATCCTCGAACGGCTCGACCTACCTTATCGCAAGCTGCTGCTATGCACCGGCGACATGGGCTTTGGTGCGCGCAAGACTTACGACCTCGAAGTTTGGCTACCCGGACAGGGCGCTTACCGCGAGATCAGTTCGTGTTCGAACACCGGCGAGTTTCAGGCGCGGCGGATGAACACCCGCTACCGCGTGGCGGGCGAACAGAAAAAGACGGAATTCGTCCACACCCTCAACGGCTCCGGCCTCGCGGTCGGGCGGACGCTGGTTGCTGTGATCGAGAATTACCAGAACGCCGATGGCACCGTCACCGTGCCGGACGCTCTGTTACCCTATATGGGCGGTGTGACGAGATTGGAGCCAGCCAAGTAATGCGCATTCTCCTCACCAATGACGACGGCGTTCATGCACCCGGGTTGAAGGTACTGGAGGAAATCGCGCGCCAGTTCTCCGATGATATCTGGATTTGCGCCCCGTCAGAGGAGCAATCGGGCGCGGGTCACTCACTCACTCTGACGCGGCCGGTGCGGCTGCAAAAGCTGGAAGAGCGGCGCTTTGCGGTCACCGGCACCCCGACCGACAGCGTGATGATGGCGCTGCGCACGGTGATGCCATCGCCGCCCGATCTGATCCTGTCCGGTGTCAATCGCGGTGCGAACCTTGGCGATGACATCACATACTCCGGCACCGTCTCGGCCGCGATCGAAGGCGCGCTCGCGGGCATCCGCTCAGTTGCGTTCAGCCAGGTCTATGCCCGCGAAGGCATGGGCGATGACGTGCCGTTCGGCGCAGCGCGCGAATGGGGCGCAAAGGTGCTTGCGCCCTTGATTGATGCGCCTTTGGCCGAACGCACGCTGGTCAACATCAACTTTCCCGCGCTCCCGCCCGAAGACGTAAAGGGCATCCGCGTTGTGCGTCAGGGCTTCCATGATTATTCACGCGGCAGCATCGTCGAAGGGCGCGACCCGCGCGG
>JANQTR010000081.1 GCA_030731635.1 Erythrobacter sp.
GCCCGGATGAACCGGTGTCGCTGGGTCTGGCAGGCGTGCGCGGCTTGGGCGAGGCGGCGGTGCTGCTGAGCCTGGCCGATTCCTCTCAGGAAAATCAGCTGCGCCGTCAGGTTGCCCAAGCCACCAAAATGCAGGCCGTGGGCCAGCTTGCGGGCGGGGTGGCACATGATTTCAACAATGTGCTGACCGCAATTATCGGCACCTGCGATCTGATGCTGCTGCGCCATATTCCCGGCGATAGCGATTATGACGACATCCAGCAGATCCGCGCCAATTCCAACCGCGCAGCTGCCCTGACGCGGCAATTGCTGGCCTTTTCGCGCCAGCAGACCTTGCGGCCCGAGATTATCCAGCTGCCCGACGTCGTCAGCGAGGTCAGCCCGCTGATCAAGCGGCTGCTGGGCGAAAAGATCACCTATTACGTCCAGCATGATCGCAATCTGGGCGCAGTGCGCGCCGATCCGCAGCAGCTGGAACAGGTGATCATGAACCTCGCGGTCAACGCGCGCGATGCGATCCAGTCGAACGGCTCCAACGCGGGCCAGTCGCGCGGGCAAGGGGCGGGGCGGATATCGCTGTTCACTCGCGCGTTGCACGCGACGCAGGTTATTCAACTTGGCTCGGAGGTCTTGCCAGCGGCGGACTATACCGTCCTGATCGTGCAGGACACTGGCGGCGGCATCCCACCGCATGTGCTGCCCAAGCTGTTCGAACCGTTCTTCACCACCAAGGAACAGGGCAAGGGCACCGGGCTGGGCCTGTCGACCGCCTACGGGATCGTCAAGCAATCGGGCGGGTTCATCTTTGCTGACAATATCGCCGACAAGGCCGGGCGGCCCACCGGCGCGCGCTTTACCGTCTATTTCCCGGTCCACCGCGGAGAGGCTCCGAAAAAACGCGCCGCTGCGCCGCTGGTTTCGTCCGACTGGTCGGCCGGGGGCAAGCTGCTGCTGGTCGAGGATGAGGATATGGTGCGCATCGTCGCCGAGCGCGCGCTGACCCGTGCAGGCTACGAAGTGACATCCTGCGCTAATGGCGAAGAAGGCCTCGCCGCAATCCTTGAAGGCGGGGTGTTCGACATCGTCGTCAGCGATGTGGTGATGCCGGGGATGGACGGCCCGGCT
Source organism: Erythrobacter sp. (assembly GCA_030731635.1). Classification (GTDB taxonomy): domain Bacteria; phylum Pseudomonadota; class Alphaproteobacteria; order Sphingomonadales; family Sphingomonadaceae; genus Erythrobacter. The sequence goes on from JANQTR010000081.1 coordinate 1,125, forward strand.
ATGGTCCGTGCAATCCGCGCCAAGCTGCCGCAGATGCCGGTGCTGTTCATGTCGGGCTATGCCGAAGAACAGCTGCGCCGCGATATCGACATCCCTGACATGCACTTCATCGCAAAACCCTTCAGCGTGGCCTCCATTGGCGACAAGGTTGGCGCAGTGCTGGCACAGGCGCGCGCCGAACAGGGCGCCGGGGCTGGCTGAATTTCGGTGGGCGATTGCGCGCGTTCACCTTTGATACAGCGCCTAAAGCCTTCATAAGGCGCTGACCAATCGAGAGGGGCTGGGCATGACGACATCGGGATGGGTTAAGGCACGCAAGGCTGCGGCGCTCACAGGCTGCGCGCTGATTGCCAGCGTTGCGGCATTTCAGGCAGCGGCGCAGTCCGTTCCCGATCCTGACGAATCTGCACAGGGCGATGTCGCGCTCACGATCTACAACAACGGCCTCGGGCTGGTGCAGGATGTGCGCCAACTTGCCATCGCACAGGGCAAAAGCCGGGTCGAATTCCCCGACGTCTCCGCCGCGATCCAGCCCGAGACACTCAGTTTCGCCGCCGCTGACACCACCATCATCGAACAGAATTTCGATTACGATCTGCTGACCCCGACCAAGCTGATGGAAAAAGCCATCGGCCAGACGGTGACGTTGCTGCGCACCAATCCGGCGACCGGCACTGAAGTGCGTGAACGCGCCAAGGTGCTGTCGACCGCAGGCGGGGTAGTGATCCAAATCGGTGACCGGATCGAAGTGTTGCGCGATGATGGCCTGCCTGTCCGCGTGATCTTTGACCGCGTGCCTCCCAACCTGCGCGCGCGGCCCACGCTGTCGGTCAATCTCGACAGCACCCGCGCCGGGACGCGCCCGGTGGCGCTGCGCTATCTGACCAATGGTCTCGGCTGGAGCGCGGATTACGTCGCGCTGTATAATGAACGCACCGATACCATCGATATGCAGGGCTGGGTGACGCTGACCAACAACACCGGCACCACCTTTCGCGCCGCCGACACCGTGCTGGTCGCAGGCAATCCCAGCGGATCGCGCGGGCGCGGCTTTGGCAGCCGAGGCCTGACCCGCGCAGGCACCGAGACGGCCGCGCGCGAACGGCTGGGCGATTTCTACCTCTACCCGATCAGCGGCCGAACGACGGTCGCCAATGCGCAAACCAAGCAGGTGAGCTTCCTCGACGTGCAATCCGTGCCTGCGCGCAAGGTCTATGCGATCGACGCTCGCTGGCAGCAGAATGACGAGGAACCCGAAAACGTCACCAGCAGCCTCGCCTTTTCGACCTCACGCGATCAGGGGTTGGGCGACGCGCTGCCCGCAGGCACGGTGCGGTTCTACCAGCGTGACAGCCAGGGCACCCCGCAATTCATCGGCGAAAACGCGATCGGCCATACCCCGATGGGGAGCGAGCTGTCGCTCTCTACCGGTGAAGCGTTCGACATCACCGTGCAGACCGAGGTGGAAAAGCGCGAAACCATCACCGGCGCCGAATGGGAAAAAAGCGCACGTTACCGCGTGATCAAGGATGGCGAGGTGACGACCCAGGTCGAGGTTGAGCGGCCCAAGACCTTCTACCGCACCACCATGCGTTATACGATCACCAACGCCAAAGACGCGCCGGTCGAGGTTGAAATCACCCAATCCGGGCTGAACCGCAGTTGGTGGGGCAATGATTACCGCATCGTCAGCGAAGACATCACCGGCGAACAGCTCAACATTGATCGCCGCAAATATGTCGTGCCCGTTCCCGCCGAGGGTGAGCGGGTGATCCGCGTGACCTTCGAAACCCGTTACTGAGGCGGCGATGCGGCGGGCCGCAACCTGCTTAGGTGGTCTGGCGGTGCTGATCACAGCGCCCCTTACCGCGCGCGAAGTGGTCGACGCCTCGCCCCCGACCGACCTTTCGGTCACGATCTACCGCAACCCTGACCGTGATCCTGACGAACCGCTGGAACGCGACTTTCCGCAAGGCTTTGCGCTGATCAGCGAAACCCGCCGCGTGACCTTGCCGCAGGGGGAATCGACCATCCGGTTTGAAGGCGTGGCCGAAGGCATGGTCGGCGTCTCGGCCATCGTCACCGGCCTGCCGGGCGGCACGATCGAGAAAAACCGCAACGCGCAGCTGCTCTCGCCCGCCGCGCTGGTCAACGGGACGCTGGGCAACCGGGTGACGATTACTCGCACCAATCCCGCGACCGGCGCTGCAGTCAGCGAACAGGCGATCGTGCGCACCCGGGCCGATGGCGGGCTGGTGCTGCAATCATCGCAGGGTTTTGAAGCCGTGCGCTGCGCCGGGTTGCCCGAAACGCTGACCTTCGACCGTGTGCCAAAGGGGTTGTCCGCCGCGCCGGTCTATTCGGTCGATACCCGTTCGCCCAAAGGCGGCACGTATGACGTGACGCTGACCTACCTGTCGTGGGGCTTTGACTGGCAGGCCAATTATGTCGGCACGGTGGGCCGCAAGAATGCCGGGGCCAAAGCGGGCGGGGGGGAGGAGTTCGATCTGCAATTGCTCAGCTGGCTGACCCTGCTCAACGATAATGGCCAAAGCTTTGACAACGCCCGGCTCCAGATCATTGCAGGCACGCTGAATGTCGACAGCGATTACGAAGGCCTTTCCGATCCGCCCACGGCCGAACCGCTGCGGCTGGAATGCTATCCGATTGGCAGCACATCAGCCGGATCGCCGGTGCCGGATTATCGCCCGCAACCCGTGTTCGCTCCGCCGTCGCCGATGGCGATGGTCGAACGGAGCGCTGAGATGATCGTGGTCACAGGCTCGCGCATTGCAGCTGACGAATTTGAAGCCCCGGTTGCAGTCACCACCGCAGAGGAAGAAGACCTCGGCGATCTCAAGCTGTTCCGCGTGCCTGACCGGGTTGATGTCTCGGCCAAGGGGATGAAGCAGGTCGCCTTCCTCAACAAGGATGCGGTCAAGGCGCGGTACCTCTATGAGGCCGGGTGCGATCCGCGGGAATGGATCGACGATGAGGACGAGGAACCGCAACCCGCCAGCATGCTGCTGGTGACGAAGAACGAAACCGCCAAAGGCCTCGGCATCGCGCTGCCGCAAGGGGCGCTGAACCTGTTTGAACCGACGGAGCGCGGGGCGCAGCTCGCCGCGACCACCACCTTGCGCGATTATGCGCGCGGGCAGGATGTTGAGCTGGAAATCGGAGAAAGCGCGCAGGTCTTTGCCCGCTGCGCGCGGATCGATGAAGACCGTCATCCGCGCGATAGTGGCCGCAAGTGGACGAAAATGCGGGCAGAGTTGACCAACGCCAATCCGCATCCTGTAACCCTGCGCCTGCAACTGGGCTGGTCAAGCCAATGGGAAGCCCGCGTGCCGCGCGAATCGGTGGTTGTGAAAAACGGCTACAAGGTTGCGGTGGTAACAATCCCCGCCAACCAGACGCGCACATTCGATTGGCGGCTGCGCGATGTCGACGCGGAATAGAGGCGTGTAGGATTTTTTTCGTTCCCCACTTGTTCCAGTAGAACAAATGCGATACATCCTCAGCCAAGGGGTTGATTGTCGATAGTTGATGATCGGCCCTAGGCAATCAGAGGAGCGCATGCGATGGCTACGCAATTGAAGCTGGTGGAAGAGGATAAGAAAGCCGTGGACCGTCAAAAGGCGCTCGAAGCAGCCCTCGCTCAGATTGATCGCGCATTCGGCAAAGGCTCGGCGATGAAGCTGGGCTCGAAAGAAACGATGCAGATCGAATCGATTTCGACCGGGTCGTTGGGTCTGGATATTGCACTTGGCATTGGCGGCTTGCCGCGCGGCCGGGTGATTGAAGTTTACGGGCCGGAAAGCTCGGGCAA
>JANQTR010000082.1 GCA_030731635.1 Erythrobacter sp.
CCTCAACGCCAACGATTGGTATGTCCGCCACGCCCGTCGCCTCCTCCAGGAACGCGGCGCCAACGCGGCCACTACCGCCGCGCTGGAAAAGATTCTCTTCGAGAACCCCGACGACACCCGTCAGCTGCGCGCCCTCTGGACGTTGCACGCCCAGGGCGCCCTCACCGAAGCCACCCTCCTCCGCACGCTTGAGGCCAAGAGCGCCGCCGTCCGCGGTTGGGCCATCACCTGCGCCACCGAAGGCGGCAAGCCTTCGCGTAGCTGGCTGCGGACCAAGGCCAACTCGATCGAGGGCGGCACCTCGGAAGTCATGCTCAACGTGATTTCCAAGCGCATTCTCGATCTGCCGGGCGCCTGATCCGCGCTCCATTTTTCACGGGCCGCTTCCGCGCAATCGGGAGCGGCCCGAACGACACAAGAATTCGGGAGAGGAACCCCAATGCCCCTGTATCATAATGACGATCAGGCCATGCTGGCCGATACCGCGCGCGGCTTTATCGCCGAAGAAGGCAACATCGCCAAGCAGCTGCGCCACTGGCGCGACCGCGATTGCAAGGATGGTTTCGGCCATGGGCTGTGGAAGCAGATGGCCGAAATGGGCTTTACCGGAATGCTGGTGGCCGAAGATGATGGCGGGCTGGGCATGGGCCATGTCGAGGCCGGGATCGTGCTCGAAGAAATCGGCCGCAACCTCACCCCTTCGCCGTTCCTGACCTCGTCGGTGTTGGCCGCGACTGCGCTGGAGCACGGGTCGTCAGACCTGAAGGGCCGTTACCTCCCCGGCCTGATCGCTGGGGACAGCGTGTTCGCTGTCGCAATTGACGAAACGGCCAAGCACCGCCCTGCGCGGATCACCACCCGTGCCGAAAAATCGGGCAATGGCTTTAAACTTTCGGGCGCGAAAAGTTTCGTGGTCTATGGCGGCAGCGCGGACATGATCGTGGTCGCCGCACGCACGTCGGGCTCGGATGAAGACGCCGACGGGATCACGCTGTTCGCCGTACCGAAGGATTCGACCGGCATGAGCCACAAGGGCGTTCGTCTGGTCGATAGTTCGATGGCGACCCACACCACATTCGACAATGTCGAACTGGACGGCGACGCGGTGATCGGCGAAATCGACGGCGGGCGCGCCGTGCTCGATGCGATGTTGATGGCAGGCCGCATCGGCGCCGCTGCCGAAGGCGTTGGCGTTGCGCGCGGGGCAATGGACATGACCGTCGATTACCTCAAGCAGCGCAAGCAATTCGGCAAGCTGATTGGCGAATTTCAAGCGCTCCAACACCGCGCCAGCCACCTTTATTCCGAAGTCGAAATCGCCCGTGCGGTCACAATCAAGGCGCAACAACTGCTCGATGCTGGCAGCGAACAGGCCGAACTGATGACCAGCGTTGCCAAGGCTAAGGTCGCCAAGACCGCGCGCCTTGCGGTGCAGGAAGGCGTGCAGATGCACGGCGGCATCGGCATGACTGATGAATATGACATCGGCCTTTACATGAAGCGCGACCGCGCCTTGGCTGAATTCCTGGGCGATGCCTATTTCCACGCAAACCGCGTGGCTGAACTGAGCGGGTATTAAAGATATGGACATTCAATCACTTTTTGGCCTCGACGGTCGCATCGCGCTGGTCACCGGCGGCAGCCGTGGGATTGGCAAGATGTTTGTCGAAGGCCTGCTCGCCGCCGGGTGCGCGCGGGTCTACATCTCGGCCCGCAAGGTCGAACAGATGCAGGCAACGATTGACGAATTCGGTGCAGACCGGGTGATCGGGATTCCTGCCGATCTCAGCCAGATGGATGGCATGGTCGCGCTCGCCGAGGAACTGAAGGCGCGTGAAACCCGGCTTGATATCCTGATCAACAATGCAGGGGCAGCGTGGGGCCAACCGTTCCTCGAATTTTCCGAAGCCGGGTGGCACCGGACAATGGATCTGAACGTCAAAACCCCGTTCTTCCTCACCCAAAAACTGCACGGCCTGCTGGTCGAAGGTGGCAAGCAGGGGCGTCCGGCCAAGGTGATCCATGTTTCGTCGATCGATGGGCAGCGGATCAATCCGTGGGAAACCTATGCCTATCAGGCGTCCAAGGCAGCGGTGATCCAGCTTACCCGGCGCATGGCGGCACGGCTGATCGATGACAATATCGTGGTCACCTCGATCGCGCCGGGAGCCTTCCCCTCCGAGATGAACAAGGCCGCCAAGGACGCGCCTGACGCCAGCGCGGCAGGTATCCCGGCCAAACGCATCGGCACCGCCGAAGACATGGCCGCCGCCGCCATTTACCTGTGCAGCCGCGCGGGCGATTATGTGGTGGGCGATACGCTGACGGTGGATGGCGGCGTGGTTAACGCCCACCTGCCGAGCCACTTCGCCGATCCCGGCGGCAAGGGGTAAGGCACAGCGCTGAGGCCGCCTGAAAATCAAGCGATTGCGGCTGGTGACGAGGTTGCCTAGACTGGTGCCTCGTCACACCTGCAAGGGCCGCGATCATGCTCCGATTCCCTCAGACTTTGTTCGCCGCCTTTGGCTTAGCGCTGCTGACCCCTGCGACGGTCCATGCGCAGAATTCGGCGGCAGACGCGCCCCCGGCTGAAGAGGAATTCTTGCTCGACGAAGAGCCTGCCACCCCTGCCGAAATCAGCCCCGAAATTACCGGCGTGCTGGAGCAGATGGACGCTGTGATCAAAGCGCTCGACAGCAAGGCAACCCGCACCGGCAACAGCTGGCAATTCACCTTGGACGAGCGGGTGATGCTGGTGGTCACCGATACCACGGCGGCGCGTATGCGGATCATGACCCCGATCGCGCTGATCGCTGAACTGCCCGAAGGCGCGATGCAGCGGCTGATGCAGGCCAATTTCGACACAGCACTTGATGCGCGTTATGCGGTTGCGCAGGATCTGATCTGGGGCGCATTCCTGCATCCGCTCGACACCCTGACCCAGCGCGATTTCGCCTCGGGCATCCTGCAAACCCACAGCGTTGGGGAAACCTTTGGCACCACCTTTTCCAGCGGCGCGGTCAGCTATGGCGGGGGCGATAGCGGCGCAATTTTCGAAGATCAGCTGAAAGAACTGCTCGAAGAGCTGGAGAAAAACAGCACCACCTGACAATTCAGGTTGCCGCCCAGCAGTGGCTCTACCTCCATTGCGAAAGAGGCGATGCGGGTTGCGTTGACAAGGGCGGCTGGTGGACCCGGTGGGTCTATGGCGCCGGTCAGGCCGCTGGCAAACTCCGCCCACGAACAATGCGCTTTGTCACAAATCTTGCATTTTGTAACAAAAACGTCATATATAGTTGATGTCCCACCCCGTGATTGACCGACCGCATACGGTCTCATCGTATGATATTCAGCTGGCTGAGGTCAGGTCGATCATCAATCAGATGGCCAGCCAGGCGCGGGCGATGCTATCCGGCGGGCTTGATGCGCTGCAGAAGGCGGACAAGGTTGCTGCATTGCAGGTCGTGGCACAGGACAAGGCCATTGATGAGCTGGAACGTTCGCTCGAACGGCTGGCATTGCTCATCATAATGTCGCGTGCCCCCATGGCGCAGGATTTGCACTATCTGATCGCCGCTATCCGCATTGGCAAAATGCTTGAACGGACGGGCGATCAAGCCAAACGCATTGCCCGCAGGCTCGACGGGTTTGACCTTGTCGAGTTGGGGCCGCGCTTTCCGCTGGTTCGCGCAATGGAGCAATATGCCGCGGCGATGGTGGCAAAAGCGATCGAGAGCTTCAACACTGCGTCGCACGATCTCGCGCGCGAGGTCATAGCCTCTGACGCTAAGCTCAACGCAATGAACCAGAGCCTGATCCTTTCCTGCCGCGCAGCGATGGATCAGGGGCAGTTGAGCAGCGGTGACGGTATTCAGCTGATCCTGATGGGCAAGCAGCTGGAGCGGGTCGGTGACTATGCCACCAACATTGCCAGCGATGTTTCGTACATCCTGACCGGCCAATAGGCGCCGGAAAGTTCAGGGAAGGCTGTAGGGCCCTGACCCTAGTAGTTCCACTGCGCCTGAACCCGCAGAATTTCGCCTTCTGCTCGCCCGAAACGGCGTTCATCAGCCTCCCTGCGTGACGCCCAACCATAGGTTGCTGTCAGTTCAAGCGCGGAATTCACCAGCACTTCAATGCCCAACTCCAGCTCTTCGGTCTCCAGCCGCGGGGCATTGGTCGCGCCTTTGTACCCACCGCGATAATACTGCCAGCGTGCGAAGGGATAAAACGATCCTATCGGCGATTCCTTTACGCGCACCATCGTCTGTACATAGCCGCCGTTCAGAGGACGTTCCTCGATCGCGCCGGTAGCCGGATCGAATTCAGGCCCGGTTCCCCAGTTCCATTCGGCTTGCAGGCCAAAGGGCTGGGGGTACAGGATCGCATGCAGGCCAACGCGGTTATCGGCAAAGCTGACCGGGCTGACCCCGCCGCTGCGCAGTTCGGGAGTGAAGCGGTTGCGCATGATCGCGCCGCCGACTTCCAACACCTGTCCATCCAGCCCGAGGCCGTCGAGTTCGAACGGCCAGGTCGCCATGCCGACCGCCATGAGCCCGTCATTGGTCTCGGTCCGGTTGATGCCCTGACCATTGAGCACCCCTGCGCCGATGGCCCCATAATTCCCGAACAGCTTCTGCCCGTCAGCCGACAGGCGGTCCCAGATCCGCTGCACCTGCGCGGGGGTGTAATAGGCGATGATCCCGATATCGCGCTCGCCCGGTGCTGCGCTATTGATCCCGTCGGTCCGGTCCAGCGCCAATCGATTCGATGACGACTGGAGATTTTCCCAGCCGAATGGCACCTTCGATTGACCGAGCCGGACCGTGAAGCTCTTGTCGCCGAAGGGGTGCACATCCGCATAGGCATCGCGCAATTGGGCAAAACCGCCGCGACGTTCACCCGCAGACTGGTTCGAAACGGCTACCGCGAAATCCGGCTGGA
>JANQTR010000083.1 GCA_030731635.1 Erythrobacter sp.
TCCAGCCCTTGGCGTGGATGCCGGTATCGACCACCAGCCGCATCGCGCGCAGCTGTTCATCCTGCAAGGTGCCGTAACGGTTCCAGGGATCCTTGTAGAACCCCATCTCGTTGCCCAGCGTCTCGGCATAGAGCGCCCAGCCCTCGACATAGGCGGTAGTGCCGCCGTAACGCATGAACGCGGGCAGCGCCTCGTTTTCCTGCGCCAGACTGATCTGGAAATGGTGCCCCGGCGCCCCTTCGTGCAGGTAGAGTGTGACATTGCCCGGAGTCAGGCGGCTGGGCAGGTCATAGGCGTTGAAATAGAACACCCCCGGCCGCGCGCCGTCGGCCGAACCCGACTGATAAGACCCGCCCGCCTCGAACTCTTCGGTCGACGTGTCATAGGGTTGGATCTTGAGAGGTGACTTGGGCAGCAACGAGAACAGGCCGCCGATCTTCGCATCGACCTCGCGCCCGATGCGGTAATAATCCTCGGTCAGCGCCTCACGGCTTTTGGGATGGAACTTCGGATCGGTGCGGACATAGTCGAAGAACTGCGTCAGCGTGCCCTTGAATTTGACCTCTTTCTTCAGCTTTTCGAGATCGGTTTTGATCCGCGTCACTTCAGACAGGCCAAGCTGGTGAATCGTTTCGGGATCGAGCGGCAGGGTGGTCGAATCCTGCACCAGTTGCGCATAGAGCTGTGCGCCGCCCTTCATCTGCGACAAGCCAATGCTTTCGCGCGCGACCTGCAGATATTCATCGCGCAGGAAATCGCGCAAACGTGTGTTGGCTGCGTAGATTTCGCCGGTCTTTGCTGCGTAAGCAGCCGCCAGTCGGGTTTTGTCGGCTTCGGCAAAGTCTTCAGGAAAGGTTTTGACCGGGGCCATGAACTGCGAATCCGCCAACGGCGTGTTGATCTGCGTATCCAGCTGGGTGACAACGATGCCGATCGTCAATTTGGTTTCCAGCACACCGCTCGCCATTCCTTGGCGAAACCGCTCGATCGCACGATCGACAACGGCGATGTAATCATCGTGGCGCGACAGGTTGTCCTGGTAGTTGGCCAGCGTTTTGAATGGCGCGACCCCGGTGCCGCTGGCAAAGGTCGGATAGAAAGTGTGCAGCCCGAAGAAATGGTTGATCGGGCGCACTTCGGTCAGCGCGCGCATGCTGTCACTCATCCCCAGCAGCGCGCGGTCCTGCGTGTATTTGAACACATCGTAAGCGAGCGCATCGGTTTCGGACAGCTTTGCCCGGTCGATTTGCGTCAGCAACGCCATGTTGAGCTTGATGTCCGTCCGGCTGGCCAAAAAGCTGGAATCGGTCAGCAGATCGCCCAGTCGGTCAACGCCTTCGTCCTCGCCCCGGAACAGGCGGCTAAGCGGATTGAGCGCCAGTTCGCGCGCGTCGGCATCATCGATCAGGGAAAACAGCTTGTCATGTTCGGACTGCTGTGTTGCGGCTGTAACCGTGCCCTCTGCGGCGTGATGGTCGGCCAAGGCGGGCGAAGCGGACAAAAGCAGCGCGGTCGACGCGGCAAGAGCAAGGCGAAATGACATGAAGGTAGTTCCCCGGGCGGAATTGAATTGCGGGGCGCTACGCCGTGCGCGCGATTGCTGCAAGCGCGCCCGCGACCAGTGACGCAGGCGCTCCGACCGGTGTCATGACGTCAGCGAAAACCTTGCAGCATGGAACGCGGCATCGGCGCGCAACTGATCATGTTCAACCCACACCGAATGCGTGCCCGAACACAGCTTGTGCGGCAGCGCGAGGCGGCAGATCGGGCCTTTGGCGATGTCGCTGGCATCAAGGATCGCGCATTCGGAGGTGCCGGTATTCTCGTCGATCAGGAAGGTGACCAGATAGCCTTCTTGTTCGCCTAACGGTTCAGCCTGGGGCTGTGCTTCGCAACCGCTACCTGAGGCGGAGGGCTTTTTGGGCACCATCGGGCTTTCGCTGGCATAGACGCCTTCGGGCAGACGGTAGACCTGCTCCTCACCTGTTTCGGTGTCGTGGCGGACATAGCCATTGAACAGAAACCAGCCGGGCCGGGTGGTGGTCGACCAGACATAGCGGCTTTTGCGCATGGCATAGCGCGGGTTGATCATCCCGAATTCGACGATCCGGTCGGTCAGGCGTTCTTCGCGGCATTCACCGGTAACAAGGTTGAAGCGCCAGCGATGCAGTCGGCTTTGGAACGAGTGTTCATCTACATAGGCCATCATGTGGCTGTAACGGCCCATTTCTTCGATCGGATCGGGCATTGGCTTGGCCTGATGATACCCTTCGAGGATGACCTCATCGCCGTCTTCATAGGCATTGGTCCAGTGCAGCACATAGGTCGGTGCCGCTTCGAACCAGCGGATGTCCTCGGGCTGACCGTGGCGCGGGATCAGCGCGAAACGGGTGGGAATGCCATCGTGAATGCGCGCGGCATGAATGTCGCGGCGCAGCAAGTCCTCGTCCCAGAACAGCGGCATATCGTTGAGGATCGACCAGTTTTTGGTGATCGCCATGTCATGCGGCAGGCGCGGGCCGGGCAGGGGGATGGGGACATAATGCACTAACTGCCCGGTGCGATCGACCACGCCGTAATGCATAAACGGCGCGTATTTCGAATAGTTGAAGAACATCATCTCGCCGGTGCCTTCATCCACCTTGGGATGGGCGGAGATACCGTCCAGCGGCACCCACGGCGCTTTGCCGCGGTTCGCCAGCGTGACCGGATCAAGCATCCATGCCTCACCGCATTGGTACAGGGTGGCATAGGCAATCCCGGCGTGGACGATGATATCGGTGCTGCCAGTGTCCTTCAGCCCCCCGTGCGCGCCAAAGCCGGGGCGTTTGCTTGTCCCTGCCGGGTCCATCAGCCCGCCCCACAGTGATTGGCCCGCGATCTGTTCAGCCTCAAAACAATGGGTGCGCACAAAACGGTTGCGATAACTCGCCTTACCGCCAGAGATATTGACCTGATGAATCATGGAATCGCCATCAAACGGATGGTGACGACCTAGCGGCTGGTGCACTTGGTTTTCGGTGTTGCGCAGATAGATGCCGTCAATATCATCGGGAATCGCACCTGCGATCACCGGCAGTTCGGCCACATCGACTTCCTCATGCAGCGGCGTCCACGGCCCTGTGAGGTAAGGGTGGTTCGACGGCTCCAGCGAAGTCCGTACTGGCGGATGGCGCATGATCTGCATGGTGATCTCTCCCTAGCTGCAAGACTAGCGATGGGCGGCGCGCTGGCAAGCTGGTATGACACCCCCACACGCCGCCGTACAATTTGATCCTGATCAAGGAAGGGCGCGCGTAATGGGTCAAGACTTGGCTTCATCAATGGGAGACACGCCATGAAATCCATTCTGCTTCACATCGACCATGACCCCGCGCTGCGCGCCCGGTTGCAGGTGGCCCTCGATATTGCGCGGTCCAGCAATGGCCACATCACTTGCCTTCAGGCCATCAGTTACGAAGTGTTTGCGCCGGGCGATTTTTACGGTTCGGCGATTGCCGCTGCGATGCCGATCATCAAGGAAAACGCCGAAAACCTGCGCGCTGAAACGGAGCGCACACTTTCGCATGAGGCGGTGCCATGGGACTGGCGCCTCACCTATGGCAGCGCGCCGCACCGCCTGCTTGAATATTCACCGCTGGCGGATCTGGTGATCGTTGGGCCAAGCGATTTGGGTGAACGGGGGCCGTCATCGCTGGTCGGCGATCTGGTGTTAAAGGCGCCGGTGCCAGTGCTGGTGGTGCCCGAAGATGTCACGGCCTTTGATGTCAGCGCGCCGATGCTGGTCGCTTGGAACGGCTCGGCCGAGGCGTGCCATGCGTTGCGCGCTGCGCTGCCGTTACTGGCTTGTTCATGCAAGGTGACGCTGGCGAGCGTGGCGGAGCCTTCGGAAAAGGCCCGCTTCGATTTCCCTATGAGCGAGGGCGCGAAATATCTCAGCCGCCATGGGGTCGACTGCGAGATTGTCGAAATTCCGCGCGGCGAGGCGCGGATTGCCGACACGCTGTTTTCAGCGGCGCAGTTGCGCGAATGCGGGCTGATGGTGATGGGCGCATTCGGCCATTCGCGATTGGCTGAGATGCTGCTGGGCGGGGTCACACGCCAGATGTTGACTGAGCCGCAGATGCCGATTTTGCTGGCGCATTAACGTTTTGGCCCTCAACCGCCGGGCGGTCACCCCTGCGACACACACGATGTCGGTTTGTGTTGCGCCATTTCGTTCGCGTAGCGACCGCAAGGCCGACCGCACCGACGCGACTTTCAAGTCGCGTGAGCGAGGATATCGCAGCCCGGAGGGGCTGCGCAAATCAAGAAGCCTTCACGCGCTTGCGCATCATGCCTTCCTGCGCGACGCTGGCCACCAATTCGCCTGCCACGTTGAATATCCGTCCACGGTTAAACCCGCGCCCGCCGCCGCTCCACGGCGCGTCGGTGGCGTAGAGCAGCCATTCATCCGCGCGCGCATCACGGTGGAACCAGATGGCGTGATCAAGGCTCGCGCCCACCAATTCGCCCCGCATCCAGCTCAACCCATGCGGCAGCGCGCTGGTGCCAAGCAGGGTGTAATCGCTGGCATAGGTGATGATCGCGCGGTGCAGCGCGGGCGTATCGTCTGCCCCAGTGATCGGCGCTGCGACCCGGAACCAGCTATGCGCCCGCGGTTCGCGCGGCTCGCTGCTCATCCAGTGCAGCCGATCAATCGTGCGCATTTCAATCGGGCGCGGACGCAGCATCAGGCGACGTTGGCTCTCACTCAACCGCTCCCCCCATTGTTCGGCGATTTCGCGGCGCAGTTCGATATCGGGGCGCAGATCATCAGGGCGGGGCACATCGGGCATGGGTGAATCCCGATGCTCCAATCCGTTTTCAGGCAATTGGAAACTGGCCGTGAGGTTGAGGATCGGGGTTGAGGTGCCATCGTCGGTAAGCTGGCTGGCCACCACCCGTCGGTTGGCAAAGCTGCGCCCGTCAAAATCGCGGCTGATCCGATATTCGATCGGCGCGCCTTCGCGTCCGCCGCGCAGGAAATAGGCGTGGAGCGAATGCGCAGCCTTACCGTCAGCGATCGTCGCTTGCGCCGCCTGCAAGGCTTGGGCCAGCACTTGTCCGCCGAATACTCGGCCTATCCCGTCGGTCTGGGGTGGCCCTTCGAAGACATCGGGGCTGCGCTTTTCGACCGTCAGCAGACGGATCAGGCCGGCGATGAGTTCTGCGTTGGATGGCGTTTCTGTCATGGCGCAGGGCCATGCTGCGGGGTTACGAACCCGTCAAGCCAAGCTTGCGCATCACGCGGAAGGCATAGGCCTTGGCGAAGTTCTGCTGTGGCCAGCGGCCCGGTGCGGCGGGCGATAGGCCACGCTTGCGCAGGATTGCATTCAGGATGCGTGCGTCGCTTTCGCGGTAACTCCATTCTGATCGCCAGGTGATCGATAGCGAGACCGACGGGGCAGGGCCGTTGCGCACGAAATGCGGCGCCATCACCGGCACGAACAGCGCATCGCCGGGGCGGAGTGAGAATTCGCGCCCCTGAGGCAGGAACCCGTCATCCCACTTCAATTCGCGTGGGCCGCCTGAATGGTAAGTTTCGTGCGCGGTATCGGGCACAAACCGGGTGTCGCCCGCCGGGAATTGCGTCATCACCTTGGTGCCCCGGATTTGCAGCAGAATATTATGTTCCGGATCAAAGTGAAAAGGCGTTACCGAATTGGGGCTGGAGACAAAGATGTACCCCTGCGGCGTCAACATCGCGCCGGTCGCCGCTTCGATTTCGGGGCGGATTTCGTCAAGCAATCCCAGCAGCAGATCGCTGTAGGCGGGCACCTGTTCGATGTTCTTCAGCACCGCCCAGCTTTGTGCATCGGCCACCCGGCGGATCGTTTCGGCAATGGTTAACCCGTTGGAACCCGGCTTGCCATCAACCCCGATCGGCAGATCGCCGCGGTTATATTCGACGCTGGTGATCGGCAGCTTTTCAGCAAGGCCGGCCAGCGCTTCAATCTCCAGCAGCGGATGGCTGGTGAGATTGTGGCGCAAGGTATGCGGCGTTTCGGGATAGTGGCCCGCAAACAGCCTGCGATTGGACAGATCGAACACTGGCGTGGCGGCGCTATCGGCGAAATGGGCGGGAGCGTTCATGACGGGCTCGTTTGGTTGGATTTACGGGGCCGGGTTTCATAGGCCATCAGCAAGCGGAAAGCGGCGCGGCGCAGGGGACCGCCAATGGCGATGTTCCGACTGATCATGCGGCGTTGCCCGCGCCACAGGCGTTCAATCATCGGATGACCTTCCGCTGCGCAGCTGTCGGTCCATGCAATGTCGGGTCGTTCGATCAGCGACAGGTTTTCAAGTTGCAACAGCATTCCGGGCGAAAATCGGGCGTAGTTTTCGTCAAACGCAGTTTTGAAGCTGTAGGCGCCGGGCGCGGTGATCAGGTTCGCCAGCATCGCAATCGCGCGCCCATCAAGCCTGAGCGCCAGGCGTTCCAGACGTCCGGCCGCCGCCGCGCCTGCCAGCGCCTGCGTAAAAAACGCGCGGGTTTCCGGCGCACTCGCCAATGCGGAGCCTTCCATGCCTTTCCAGCCGGCGGCTTCGAGGGCGAGGAATTCCTCGGTCCATTCGGTGATGCCATCTTCGCCTTCAAGCCGTTCGAATGTCAGCGCGCCTGCTTCGGCAAGGCGATTGTGCTGACGGCGCAGTTCCTTGCGTTTTTTCGCGGTCATCGCAGTTTCGAGGTAGGCGGCGGCGGTGACATCACCCGATAACAGCGCGCGATGTTCCTTCGCGGCGGTGTAATGCGCGCGCGGTTTTGCGGCGAGTACGCGGTCGAGCGCGGCAAAGGCAGGGCCATCGGCGGGCAGTTTGGGCAGGTGCAGGAACATTGCCCGGTGCGGCCAGCGGTCAAAATGCGCCAGCAGCGCGCGCCAGAACGCGTCCTCGTACCCCGCCGCGATCAACGGCGTGCCGCAGAACGCATTGGCGTGCAGCCATCCTGCGATATGAGGCGCGCGGTGACCGTAATAATCAGCGCTGCGCGCCGCTGGCATCAGCCCTGCCAGTCGTCCGTCGACGAACCACGCCTTGACCACCGCACCTTCGCCAGCGCCCCATTGTTTCAGCGCAGGAAGCAGAAACCACGGTTCGAAAAACGGATTGGGCTCGCACGCATGCGCAACCAGTCGTTCCCATGCGGCGACAAATTCACCTTGTTGGATTTCGGCAAGGGTCAGCAGGTGCACGCCGCTGCGCAACGGAGCGCGTGCCGCGGTGGGGGCGTTGCCGGTGCGAAAGCTTTCGGCACGTGCCATGTCCATTGCCGTTCACCCCGTTTGCCCGCAGCATTGCGCGCGTTCCGAGGGGGACATGCCACAGCGCGATTAAGAAAGCCTCAGCCGCCTTGGGCGCTGTCCGATGCGGGGACAGGGGGAGCCTTCAAAATTAAACTCCCGAAAATCAAACCCCGCCGGAATTGCTCCCGGCGGGGTGAATTTCGTCACCAGTTTGAGCAGCGTTACGCCGCCCCGGCCGCCAGCGCTGCGAGCAGCAGCAAGGCAACGATATTGGTAATCTTGATCATCGGATTGACCGCCGGGCCAGCGGTGTCCTTGTACGGGTCGCCAACAGTGTCGCCGGTCACCGCAGCCTTGTGGGCTTCGGAGCCCTTGCCGCCGTGGTTGCCATCTTCGATGTACTTCTTGGCATTGTCCCAGGCGCCGCCGCCTGATGTCATCGAAATGGCGACGAACAAACCGCCGACGATCACGCCGAGCAGCAGAGCGCCCAGTGCAGCAAAGCCATTGGCTTGGCCAGCCACAGCTGTGATCACGAAATACACCACCAGCGGTGCTGCCACCGGCAGCAGCGATGGGATGATCATTTCCCTGATCGCCGCCTTGGTGACGAGGTCGACGGTGCGGGCATAATCAGGCTTGACCTCATAGGTCATGATTCCCGGGTTCTGGGCGAACTGATCGCGTACGTCCTTCACCACTTCGCCAGCCGCACGGCCCACCGCGGTCATGCCCATTGCGCCGAACAAGTAAGGCAGCAAGGCGCCGAGCAGCAGCCCGACGATGACATAGGGGTTTTCGAGGCTGAAATCGACCGTCACGCCTGAAAACAGCTCGCGCAGATCAGCGGTGTATGTGGCGAACAATACCAGTGCGGCAAGCCCGGCCGAACCAATGGCATAGCCTTTGGTCACGGCCTTGGTGGTGTTGCCCACCGCATCAAGCGCATCGGTTTTCTCGCGCACGCTTTCGTCCAGACCTGCCATTTCGGCGATCCCGCCGGCATTGTCGGTGACCGGGCCATAAGCGTCGAGCGCCACGACCATGCCCGCCAGCGCCAGCATCGACGTGGCCGCATAGGCAATCCCCATCAACCCGGCGAGCTGGAACGCGATGATGATGCCTGCGCAGATCACCAGCGTCGGCAGCGCGGTGGATTCCATGCTGATCGCAAGGCCCTGGATCACGTTGGTGCCGTGGCCCGTTTCCGAAGCCTTGGCGATTGATCGCACCGGGCGATAATTGGTGCCGGTGTAATATTCAGTGATCCAGATAATCAGGCCGGTGATGACCAGGCCCAGGAAGCCGCAATAAAACAGCGTGCGGCCATTATAGGCCTGACCCGCAATCGCGCCTTCCATGTCGCCCAGCGCGTAGCTGATCGCCCACCAGATCGCAGGAACGGACAATACGGCAGTGACAAGGAAACCCTTGTACATCGCGCCCATGATGTTCTTACCGCCGCCGAGACGCACGAAATAGGTGCCGATGATCGAGGTGACGATGCACACGCCGCCAATCAGCAGCGGCAGCGCCATCAATGCGGCAAGGTTTTCCGCGCCCTTCAGCAGCAGAGCCGTCAGCACCATGGTGGCGCCGACTGTGACGACATAGGTTTCAAACAAGTCAGCCGCCATCCCGGCGCAGTCACCCACGTTATCGCCCACGTTGTCAGCGATCACAGCGGGGTTGCGTGGGTCATCTTCGGGGATGCCAGCTTCAACCTTGCCGACCAGATCAGCGCCGACGTCTGCCGCCTTGGTGAAGATCCCGCCGCCAAGCCGCGCAAAGATCGAGACTAGCGACGCGCCGAGTGCGAGTGAGGTGAGCCCAATCACTACAGGGCGACTATCGGGCTCCAAGCCAGCAGGCCCGGTCAGATAATAAAAGAAGCATGCAATCGCGAGCAGAGCGAGGCCAGCCACCAGCATCCCGGTGATTGCGCCCGCGCGGAACGCCAGCGTCAGGCCCTGTTGCAGGCCCTTCATCGCCGCAGCCGCCGTGCGCACGTTCGAGCGCACCGACACATTCATGCCGATAAAGCCCGCCACGCCCGATAGCACCGCGCCGATCACAAACCCAACCGCCGGGATCGTGCCCAGCGTGAATGCCACGATCACCGCAACAATCACGCCGACAATCGCAATCGCGGTATACTGACGCTTGAGATAGGCCTGCGCGCCTTCCTGAATGGCGGCAGCGATTTCCTGCATCTTGTCATTGCCGGCGTCTGCGCCAAGCACCTGACGGCTGGTGACAAAGCCATACACGATGGCAAGCAGCCCCAGCCCAATTGAAATGAGCAATAAATTCACGAGTAATCCCCTCTCGTACTTTTTTTGATTTCCCAGCGGGAAACCTGCGCCTTTTCCGATCCCGTTGGCGCAGGGTCGATATTCATAGGGGCTCGGCGAAAGCTGGCAAGTCTCCGTGCTGCGTAACGCGCGGATTTGCGCGCGCTTCAGCAGTTATGGCAGGGGCGGCGCACGCTATCCGTGTTGGTAGCCGAGGCCATCGGGGCTCACCAGCAGCGCGCCCCCTAGCATCAGCGGTGCGATGCCAGCGGCCACCACTGCACCGATCCGGCTTGCTGCAACCGGCAGTGCAGCTTCGGCGGGTGCGGTGAACAGCAGTTCGTAATCATCGCCCCAGCGCATGCATTCATCGCGCCGCGCCGCATCAGCCACCGGCACAGCGTCAGGATCGATCATGAAGGTGACGCTATTGAGTTTCGCCATGCGCCAGCAATCCAGTAGCAGTCCGTCGGACACGTCCATCATCGCGCTGACATGCGGGGCCAACGTCAGGCCTTCGGCGATGCGCGGCTGCGGTCGGTTGAACGCATCGCGGTGTTCGCTTGCGCCTTCAAACCCCAGCATCGCGCGTCCGATCGTGCCGGTAAGGTAGATCCCATCGCCCACCGCTGCGCCGCGCCGGGCGGGGACGGGGTGGTGGGTCGCGCGGCCAATCGCGGTCATGGCAAAGGTGCTCGCCCCGGTTGCCGCCACCGTATCGCCGCCCAGCAAGGTTACGCCAAACGCGATCAGCGCCTCGCGCAGGCCTTTGATAAACCGCGCATCATCGCGGCCCAAGGAATGGCCAAGCAGGACGCCGATGGGCTCTGCCCCCTTGGCCGCCAGATCAGACAGGTTCGAGGCGACCAGTTTCCAAGCCACATCGGCCATATCGGCATCAGGCAGGAAATGGGTATCTTCGGCCATCATTTCGTGATTGATGACCAGCGTTTCGCCGCCGATCGTGATCAGCGCGCAATCATCATCAAGATTGCGGGCACCAGTGTGCAGCGGCAGCTTGCGCAAGGCGGCAATGAATTCGGGCTCGTTCAAGGCCATGCGCCGCGTCTTAGCCCGCGCGCGCATCCTTGGCCACGGCATCGAGGATACCGTTCACGAATTTAGCCTGCCCATCATCGAAAAACGCCTTGGCGACATCGACATATTCGCTGATCGCGACCGCAACCGGCACGTCGGCGCGGGCGATCAGTTCATAGGTGCCAGCGCGCAGCACTTGCAGCATCGCCTTGTCAAGCCGCGCAATGCTCCACCCGGCGGCAAGCCGGCCTGTCAGCAGATCATCAATCTCTTCGCGGCGGGCATCCACTCCGCGCACGACATCGTCGAAGAACGGCACTTCGGCGTCGGCATATTCGGCGTCATCAAAGGCATCATCATCAATGGTGCGGCCCAGCCTGTGCTGGTGAAATTCATCAAGCAGCTTGATCAGCGCGGTGCCTTCCATGTGCTGTTGATACAACGCCTGGACGGCAGCGAGCCGCGCAGCGGAGCGCGCTTTTGATCGTGCGGGAGCGTTCATTTGATCCTCAGTTCCACCGATTTGGCGTGCGCTGGCAGGCCTTCGGCATGGGCAAGCGTAGCAGCGGCTGGGCCGATGGCATTGAACGACGCCTGATCCAGCCCCAGAAAGCTGGTGCGCTTCATGAAATCGAGCACCGAAAGCCCGCTTGAAAACCGCGCGCGGCGTCCGGTCGGCAGCACGTGATTGGGCCCCGCGACATAGTCGCCGACCGCCTCAGGCGTCATCCGGCCAAGGAAGATGCTGCCCGCGTGGCGGATCTGGTGCATCATCGCTTCGGGATCGGCGACCGCGAGTTCAACGTGTTCGGCCGCCAGCCGGTTGGCGAGCGCGGGGGCTTCAGCCAGCAGGTCATTGACGACAATGATCACGCCGTGCGCGTCCCAGCTGGCCCGTGCGGTTTTGGCGGTGGCAAGCACGCTCAGTTGCAAGTCAATGCAATCTTCCACCTGCCGCGCAAAACCGGCATCATCCGTAATCAGGATCGATTGCGAGGTGGGGTCATGTTCGGCCTGAGAAAGCAGGTCAGCTGCGATCCAATCGGGATCATTGCTGCCATCGGCAATCACCAGTATCTCGGATGGCCCAGCCACCATATCGATCCCTACCACGCCGTAAAGCTGGCGTTTGGCTTCGGCGACCCAGGCATTGCCGGGGCCGGTGATGACATCGACTGGGCTGATGCGCGGCGTCCCATAGGCAAGCGCGCCGACGGCATGCGCCCCGCCGACGCGCCAGATTTCGTCCACGCCTGCGATATGCGCGGCCGCCAGCACCAGCGGGTTCGACTGGCCTTTTGGAGTCGGAGTGACCACCACCAGCCGTTCCACCCCGGCAACCCGCGCCGGAATCGCATTCATCAGCAGTGATGAGGGGTAGGCCGCGCGCCCGCCGGGAACATATAGCCCTGCGGCATCTACCGGCCGCCAGATCGCGCCCAACCGCACGCCTGCTTCATCGGTATAATCGCGGTTTTCGGGCAGCTGCGCTTCGTGATAAGAGCGGATCCGTGCCGCCGCGAGTTCGAGCGCATCGCGCAGGTCAGTCGCCAACTCATTATAAGCCTGTTCGCAGCGTTCCCGCGAGATTGACCAATCGGCATCCTCGGCCAGCGTGTAGCCATCGAACCGCTGCGAATATTCCACCAATGCCGCATCACCGCGTGCTTTAACCTCGCGCAGGATGTCGGTCACCTGACCGGCGACATCGCTGTCGGATTCGCGCCGGGCATCGACAATCCGGTCGAACCGCGCGGCGAAATCGGGCTGGAGGGTGGAGAGGATCGGGCTCATGCAGCGGCACCTTGGTTGCTGCGGCTTTCCGCATCGCGGCGGAAGGCCGCCACCAGTTCGGCCACGCGCGGATCGGTTTTCAACGCGGTGCGGTTGACGATCAGACGTGCGGAAATTTCGAGGATTATGCTGGTTTCGACCAAGCCATTCTGTTTCAACGTGGTGCCGGTTGAGACGAGATCAACGATCTGCCGCGCAAGGCCAAGCGAGGGGGCCAGTTCCATCGCCCCGTTCAGCTTGACACATTCGGCCTGCACGCCTGCCGCTTCGAAATGGCGGCGGGTAAGGCTGGGGTATTTGGTGGCGACGCGCAGGTGGCTGACGCTACCAGGTTCGTCGCTATCGCTTGCAAGCCGCGCAACCGAAAGGCGGCACAGCCCGATGCCTAGATCGACCGGGGCATAGAGGTCGGCGTAGTCGAATTCCTCGATCACATCGGAACCGACAATACCGACCTGCGCAGCGCCGTGGGCGACAAAGGTCGCGACATCGAAGGCGCGCACCCGGATCAGGCGCATATCGGCGCGGGTAGTGGCAAACGCCAAAGCCCGGCTTTTAGGATCGTGGAATTCTGTGTCCGGCACTACCCCGGCGCGCGCCATCACCGGCAGCGCTTCATCAAGGATGCGGCCCTTGGGGACAGCAAAGGTCAGCTGTCCGGGATTGTCGTGGATGCCAATGGTGGTCATGATCGAGCGCGCACTTAAGGGCGAGACAGCAAAAGGGCAATGGAAATGGGCGATTCAGCCAAGCGTCCGGCGTATGAATTTGTCGATATGGCAACCCGCGGGCCGGGTGCGGTGGCCACTGCGTTTGCCAATCAGGTGGCCTATTGCTCTGCTGCGGGCGCCGACATCACTGCGCGGGTGGTGGCAGGGATCGCCGCTGTGCTGGCGTCGGATGCATCGGGCGAGTTGCTTGATAGGGTGCGCGACTGGCAGGGTGCGCCGCTTGCTGACGCGCTTTCGCTAAGGGTGGCAGGAGGCCTGCACGCGCTCCACCTGTCGGGCCTCGCGCCAGCGCTGACACCCATCTATCGCGGTGATGCGGCGGACGATCCGGCGATCATCGCTGACGTCATGGTCGCGCACGAAACGGCTCTGCTGCCGTGGCTGGATGGTCCACCGCAAACCAATGAGGCCGGGCGTTCAGCCAATTTCATCGCGGCGATGCTATGGCTGGCTGATCAAGGCCTACCACCGCGTTTCGAATGCCTCGAGATCGGGTCCAGCGCTGGGATCAACTTGATGATGGATCGCTACGCGTATGATCTGGGCGGGGTGCGGGTCGGCCCGGAGGATGCGGTGATGCACTTCGCCCCCGAATGGCGCGGCGCGCCGCCGCCCGCGCAGGATATTGCCATTGTCAGCGCAACGGGCTGCGACGTCGCTCCGGTTGATTTGACCGATCCTGCGCAGGCGCTGCGGCTCAGAGCCTATATCTGGCCTGAGCACACTGTGCGTTTCGAACGAATGGATGCTGCGATCCGCGCTGCGAGCGCGCGCAAGCCCGATCTGGTCAAGGCGACTGCCGCTGACTTCATCGAGGCTGAACTCGCCAAGCCGCAAGCCCCCGGCACCACGCGCATGCTGATGCATTCGATCGTCTGGCAATATGTCCCCGCCGACCAACAGGCGCGGGTCACGGCAGCGATGGAAGCCGCAGGCGCAAAGGCGACCGCCGAGCGCCCGCTGGCGTGGGTGATGGTCGAGGCTGACCGCTCGGTTCACCGCCACAAGCTGACGGTGCGATACTGGCCGGGCGGGGCGGAGGAGGTGCAACTGGCGTGGTCGCATCCGCACGGGGCGGATGTGGAATGGCTGGCGGGAGCTTAGCCCATTTCCGTTCGTCATGAACCTGTCGAAGGACTGTCAATGGCTCTTGGTCAGAAGATCAGAACGGCCCTTCGACAAGCTCAGGGCGAGCGGGTTCCGGGTCTTCATTCCGCCAGAAACGCCTCCATCGCCGCATTCACCGCATCGGGCGCTTCCCACGGCACGAAATGTCCGCAATCGGGCACCGTCACGATGGTGAGCGGGTCGATGATATCCTCCAGCCCTTCGAGATTCTCAGGTGGGAGGGCAAGGTCGTCCAAGGCCCAGATCACCAGTGTCGGAATCGTCAGTTTGGGCATGGTGGGCGGGGTATAGCCCGCGGGAACTTCGAAGGCTGCGTCCATCAGCGGCACGTCGATCGGGCTGGCGCGGTAGTAGTTGAGCATCCCGAAGGCCGCATCGCGGTTCTGCCAGTCGAGCAGCAGGGCATCGCGCTCCTCGGGCTCCATCGCGGATGGGCGGTCCCACTTGACCTCTTTCAGTAACAGGGCGGTGAGACCGTGCTCCTTGACCAGCGCATCATTGGCCGGATCGCGGAAGCCGCGGATATACTGACTGGCCTCGCGCTGGCCGGGGTGGGTGTAGAGCAGGCGCTGGAAGGTCACCGGGTGAGGCGCATTGGCGATCACCGCGCGGGTTACGCGGGCGTGCTGGCCGCCCAGCGCCACCCCCCAGGCCAGCGCGCCGCCCCAGTCGTGGCCGACGATGGTGAAATGCGCGATCCCCAAGGCATCAGCCAGCAGGAACACATCGCCGATCAGCTTGTCAGGCGTATAGGCCGCCACATCCTGCGGCTTGGACGATCCGCGATAGCCGCGCTGATCCGGCGCAATGCAGCGAAACCGATCCTTGAAATGCGCGATCTGGTGGCGCCAGGTGCGGTGGCTTTCGGGAAAGCCGTGCAGGAAAATCAGCACCGGGGCATCGACCGGGCCTTCATCGACGATGTTGAGGTGGATACCATTGGGCAGGGCCACGCGCTTCAGATCGAAATGCATCAGTTCTGCTCCAGCTTTTCCATGTAGCCATTGGCGACCATTGCGGCGACCTGATCAAGCAGCGCGTCTGGGGTGCGGCGCAGTTCGCCCATCGCCTTTTCGCCGCCTTCCGCGACGATGATTTCGCGCGTCCCCGCCGCAATGCCATCCAGCATGGTGCGGGCCGCGACATCGGCGGGTATGCCTTCGTCAATCGCCTTGTCGCTGCGCCCCCTCGCCGCGCCCTCGGCGGTCAGGGCATTGCGCGAGACATTGGTGGCGACCGAGCCGGGGTAGATCGTGTGGACGCTAACCCCGGTCTGCGACAATTCGCCCCGCAGCGCGTCAGCATAGCCTGCGAGCCCGAATTTGGCCGCGCAATAGGCGGTGCGCATCGGCACGCCGACCTTGCCCGCGATCGAGGAAATGAACCCGAGCGCCCCTGATCCCCGCTCTGCCATATGGCCGATCAAACCCTGGCTGAAGGCAATCTGCGCGGTCAGATCGACTGCGATGATGTCACGATAGACCTGCATATCGGTTTTGAGCGCGCGGCTGCGCTGTGAGATTCCGGCATTGGCAAAGGCGATGTCGACGCCGCCCTTCCACGCAATGGCGGCGGCGGTGGCATCGGCCAGCGCGGCATCATCGCGCACATCAAAGGCGAGGATCAGTGTTTCCCCGCAATCCGCCGCTACTTCAGTGAGGCGCGCTTCGTTCCGTCCGGACAGCACAACACGCGCGCCGCGTGCGGCAAGCTCGCGCGCCAATGCTGCGCCAATGCCTGATGAAGCCCCGGTGATCCACGCCACCTTGCCTGTGTAATCCATCGCTCTCTCCCTTTTGCGAAAGGACTAGCGAGCGTATTGGTTAAGGGCAATCAGTCAGGGGTTTGGCAGGTTGCGATTTGCGACCGGATCATGTCGGCCAGTTCCACCGGGAACACGGGCTCAGGCCAGCCGGCGAGTTCGTCGAGCGTAAACCAGCGATGCTGGGTCATCAACGCCTGCTCGGTTGCGGTGTGGCCGCTAGTATCAATGGTCGCTTCGGCCACATGGATCAGGAAAAACCGTTCATCTGCCTGCACTGGTTCGCCCTGAACCGTGATGAATTCGGGTGTCATCTGCGCAATTTGCGGGCCGGGATCGGCGATGATCCCGGTTTCCTCCTGCAATTCGCGCCGCGCGGCCTCCTCGAACGTCTCATCCGGCTCGCATTCGCCGCCTGCCGTCACCCAGAACGACTTGCGCCCCGGCACGTCATAGCGGAACATCAACGCGCGCATTTCTCGGTCGAGCACGATCAAACGCGCCGCACGGCGCAGCCGTAATGCCGGGTTAAGGGGGGCGGGGCTGACTGTCATTCGGCCGGCACACCCGCCTTGATCGCCACTGCATGAACGCGCCCGCCGACAATATCGCCCAAGGCTGCAATCACGGCGCGCTGGCGGGCGAGGCGGTTCATCGGGGCAAACGCCGCCGCTTCGATCTCGATGGTGAAATGCGACTCGCCCGACCCATCGTCGCCCATGTGGCCGCTATGCTTGGCGCTGTCGTTGATGATCGCGAGGCGGGCGGGCGCAAATGCTGCGGTCAGCAGGGCCTCCATTTCGGCAGCAACACTTACCGTCATCATCAATTTCCTTTTTTGCACACAATGGTTTTGCAATTCAGGCTTGGAACTTGGGAGCCTGATCGCCATTCTCAAGGCCTATGCCTTCACCACGGTTTCATGGGCGCGTCGAGAGCGAAGGGCGCCGCTGCGAAGCACCCGCCTGCTGCGAGGCGGGGGAATTCCGCGCGCCCGGCGGCCGCCCAAATGGCTTTGATGGGCCGGGCGACTGGCGCTGGTTCTGCCTTGAGCATGTGCGCGAATTCAACGCCGGTTATGATTGGTTCGAAGGGATGAGCGCTGAGGAAATCCTCGCCGCGCAGTCACCGATTGCTGGCTGGCGCAGCGAAACCCGCGCGTTTCGCCCTGATGCCGGGATCGACGGGGTGCCGCGCTGGGCCGATTATGCCGATCCTTTGGACGCTATCGCGGCGCGCGCGCGGGGCATCCGCAGCCGGGCCGAAGGGCGGGCGCGCGAGGCCGCCGTCAACATCCGCTTTTCGCCTGACGAGGCGCGTGCGCTTGAACTGATGGGACTGGGCAGCGATACGGATCGCACCCGTCTACGGCGGCGCTATTCCGAACTGGTGCGCCGCTACCATCCAGACCGCAACGGCGGCGACCGGCAGCACGAAGCACGCCTGACTGCAGTGGTGGAGGCCTATCAATTGCTCAAAGGCAGTGCGGCGCTGGCTTAACCCTGCGCCGCCTTGATCAGTGCAGCATCAATTGCATTGGCTTCGGCATAGGCGGGACGCTGCGTGATCCGGTCCACATAGGAGCGAAACGCCGGGCGTTCGGGGATCGATCCGAATCGCAGGCCCCACACGAATTGGCTGCCAAAGTAAGTGTCGGCCATAGTGAAGCGCGCGCCAGCGGCAAAGTCATTGGCAGACAGCCAGCTTTCGGCCGTATCAAGGGCGAGATCGAGGCTGCCGAACCCGGCCATGCCGGTCTTGCCCTCGGGCACTTCCCAGCCCATCGCTTTGCCGACCACGGCCTGTTCCAGCGGCCCGGCGGCAAAGAACAGCCAGCGGAAATAGGCGGCTTTTTCATGCGCGTCGGGCAGCAGGCCTGCCTGCGGGTGGGTTTCGGCGAGGTAGTGATTGATCGCCGCCGCTTCGGTCACGACGTGATCATGGCCGCCATGATGGTGCACCAATGTCGGCACCTTGTTCATCGGGTTGATCGCTTTGAAGCTATCTGGCCGGGTGGCCCAATCGAACACCACCTGATCGTAATCTGCGCCCGCCTCGTGCAGCGCCCAGCGCGAAATCTGTCCGCGGCTCATGGCGACGGTGTAGAAGGTGAATTCGGCCATTGGTCTCTCCTGCGAAATCTAGGTGCGCGGCGCGTTTTGCCGGAATGCCCAGCGCAAGGTGCGGCCCATTCCCCACGTCGCAGCGCGTGCGGGCAGCGCGGTCAGTAGCGGGCGTTGCAAGCGCAGCATCTGCCGCGCCCAATCGGGCAGCATGGCGACGGCATCGGCGGTGATCATGGTCTGCACCGCTTGCGGCGCGGCGTTGGGGCGCTGGCTCAGCACCAACTGCGCGACCTCACGCGCTGCAGGCGAGGTGGCGAGATCATGGCGCAACTCACGGAAAATCCGTTCCGCCTCGGCGCGTGTTTCGGGCACCGGATCAGCGCCGAGCGCGCGCGCGATCACTGCGAACTGCCGGTAATATTCGTCCTGATCAGCACCGCTCATGTCAGGCCGCACGTGGCGCAGATAGCCTGCCAGAAAGCTCTGCGCCTCGGTCACGTGCACCCATGCCAGCGTGCGCGGATTGGTCGCTTCGTAACGGCTGCCATCGGGCAGGGTGCCGCCGACCTTGGCATGAATGCGGTTGACCCGATCGATCGCCTTAATCGCATCATCGCGGTGACCAAAGGTCGTGACTGCGATGAACCGTGCGGTGCGTTGCAGCCGCCCGTGCATGTCTTCGCGGAAATTGGAATGATCGAGAACGCCTTGCAGCGCGTGCGGGTGGAGCATCTGGAGCAGTAGCGCACGCACCCCGCCGGTCATCATCCCGACGATATCGGCGTGCACCTGTCGGATCGGCGTATCGCGTTCAAACAGCGCTTCGTCCGAGGGCGGGGTCGGCGTTTGCCCCTTGCTCGCGTCATGAAACACCCCGCGTACCTGAGAAACCAGTTTAAGGCGCAGCGATTCGACGGGATCGGGCATGACGGCAG
>JANQTR010000084.1:0-1930 GCA_030731635.1 Erythrobacter sp.
GTGTGATGGTGGAGCTGGTGGTGCAGCACAACCCCGATCCGTCCGCGCTGCACGATATGTTTCCCTATGGGTCGGGCAAGGAGGGGCTGCATCACGCCGCGCTGTTCGTCGATGATTTGGCGGCGGAGATTGCCCGGTTCGCCGCGGAAGGCGCGCCGCTGGCGCAGCTATCGGTGACGGCGGGCGGCACCGCGTTTGCGTTTGTCGATACCCGGGCGAGCCTTGGGCACATGCTCGAATTGTACGAGCCGACACCGCTGCTGACCGGGTTCTATGACTTCGTGGCTGAGGCGGCGAAGGGGTGGGACGGGCGCGATTTGCTGCGGGGATTGGGCTAAACCCCCACCAACCCCGGCAAATCCACCAGACCTGCGCGGCATTCGGCATCGGCCAGCGCGGCCACCACCGATAAGGCGACAAACCCCGGCTCTCCCAGATGGGCGACCACCTCTGCCGCTTCGGGATCGGTGATCGCGGTGTGTTCAAACGGAATGCGCCGGGCATAGGCCACGCAGGCGCGGGTGCGATTATCTAGCGCGGCATCATCAATCGCTGCCGCCTCTATCCCGTGCACCGCAGCGATGGCATCGCGGATCAACGCCACCAAACGTGGGTTCAGCGCGCCTTCGGCCCTGGCGCGGAACGCGGCGTAGTGTTCGGCAAGCACCGGATCGCCCGCCAGCGCGGCGTGAACTGGGCCCTTCCCTGCCGGGGCGCTCACTCTGCCGCCTCCAGCACCGCAGGCGTCGGCAGCACGGTGCGCTCCATTGCGTCAGGCTCCAACCCCATCGTGATCAACGCCTTGGCCAGCGCGAGGAACAGCGTGACACCAAGGCCCAGCTCGGCAATCTGGGCCGGGGTAAGGTGCCGCTGCAAGGCCGCCCGCGCATCGCGGTTAAGCAATTCGGGATCGTGGATCAGCGCATCGGTGAATTTCAGCACCGCCTTTTCGGCATCGGTGAGCCTGGCAGAAGTCTCGTAGCCATCAGTGATATCGTCCACCACCGCCTCGCCCAGCCCTTGCGCCACCGCCTTGTCGAAGCGGACATTGCGGCAGAACCCGCATTCGGTGACGCGGGCATTGCGCATCCGGGCAACCTCCTTGATCCGCGCGGCCAGCACGTCAGACCCCCAGAACCGGCCATAAAGCGCGAAGAAACTTGCGGCGATGGCAGGCTGGTGGGCGAGCACCGAACCGAAATGCGCCGGTTCGCCAGGGATCGCCGATGATACGCGCGGGGTGGTGGACATTGGGCCTCTCCTTGCAGGCAGGATAACAGGCCCGGCCCCGCGCTCGCCCTCGCCATTTTCACAGGGGGGCAAAGCGCAGCGTCATGGCAGATTGCCGTCAGTAATCGTGGGGAGAGACGGCATGGCAGGCGAAGCACAGCGCGTGATCGCGGAGTTCTGGCGCATTCAGGACGCGGGTGATTACACCAAGCTCGCGCCGCTGTTCGCCGATGACGCCGTGCTCGAAGACCCGATCTGGGGCCGGTACGAAGGACGCGAGGCGATCCTCGGATTCATGACCACGATGGTCGCCGAAATGGCGGCGCGCAAAGTGCATTTCACTGTCGATGAAATCTGCGGGGGCGACCATGCGGTGTGGGCACGCTGGACGATGCATATGGAAGGCATGGCCCCGCGCGGCGGCGTCGGCATCTACAAGGTCGAAGGCGGCAAGATGACCTATTACCGCGATTATATGGACCCGCCCGCTGAGGCGTGATCACATCACCCGATAGGCCGGATGCCCGCTGCCGATGATCTGCAACACCGGCAGCGGGAAATCAGGGTTGGGTTCGTTGCCGGGCTGGTCTTCCAGCGGCAATTTCCAGTCCATGATGTATCTGCGGCTGGCAATCCGCCACTCGCTGCCGCGCCGCTCGAATTCATCAAGATAGCGCCCGCCATAAAGCCCGCCTGACCA
>JANQTR010000084.1:2030-4890 GCA_030731635.1 Erythrobacter sp.
TCGAGCAGTTGCTGCAAGGCCGGGTCGATGCTCATGCCCGCGCGCTCCACCATGCCGGGATGATCAGCGGGAAGCGTTCCTGCGCGGTCTTCATGGCATCGCTGGCATCATCGGGCAGCGCGGGATCGGTGGTCGGCGGCAGCCCCCCGCCCGCGCCGTCCACCGGCCCCACATATTCAAGCCGGATTCCCGCCAGCACATCGGCGAAATCATGGCCTTCGTGATGGTCGGACATCTGATGGTGATAGAACGCCCATTTGTCCTTGAAGCTGAGCAGGCAATAATAGCTCAGCGGCTCCTGCCCTTTCCAGTATTCGTAGCGGATCACCCCTTCTTCGGTGCCGAAGGTATGGTGGACCATATCGTGCATGATCGCCTCCCACTTGTCCTCCTTGCCGGGCTGGATCTGGATATGGGCGAGCAGAGTGGCCATTGGCGGTGTCCCTTCAGGCGGGGGTGAGGTTGATCAGCAATCGGTGGATGCCGAGCATGATCCCGCCCTGATGGCGAAAATCATTGCCGGGCGCGTAGGCGAGGTCAGCAAAGGAATCGGCCAGCCGATCCCACGCGATCATCTGTTCCAGCCGCGACAGGTTCGATCCCGGACACGAGCGCGGCCCCTGACTGAAGGCGAGGTGGCGGGTGGCGGCCTTGCGGCGCAAGTTCAGGTCGAGCGGGTCTTCGAATTCCTCCGCGTCGATATTGGCGGCGGCCCAGCGCAGGTGGAGCATCGAGCCGGCGGGGACTTCGACGCCCTGAAACACCTCGTCATGCGCGCAGATGCGGGTCGAGAGGCCTTGGGTGGGAGAACGCAGCCGCATTCCTTCTTCGATAAAGGTGCGGATCGCAGGCCGGTCGCCCCGCAAGGTGCCGAACATCCCCGGCCGCTCGCATAGCAATTGCGCCTGTTCGGCGATGGCATATTGGGTCGTCTCCAGCCCGCCGATCACCATCGCGTAGACCACGCCATTGATCTCGTCATCGGTCAGCTTGCGGCCCAAGGCGGCATATTCGACCTGTGTGAGGAAGCTGACCATGTCGTCCTGCGGGTTCGCGCGCTTCGCCCGCGTCTGCTCGGCGACGTAATCCTTCATCCCCGCCAGCAACGCGAATTTCTCCTGCGTTTGCTCAGGCGTCAGGATGTTCTTGTGGGTGGTGCCGTGCACATAGGACATCACCTGCGCATTGCCCCATTGTTCCAGCCGCGGGATGTCTTCGAGCGGGAAGCCCAAGACGCTCGCCATCGTGCGCTGCGGCAGGGGGCGGGCGAAATCGGCGACGAAGTCCACCGGCTCGCCGCAGTTCGCCTTGGCCAGCATCCCGGCGATCAGATCATCGACGTGGCCCGTAATCATCGCTGCGTGCCGCGTGCACCCCGGCCCGACCCACGGATCGGTCAGCTCCTTGCGGTGCGCCCGCCACAACTCGGGATCGGGCCGCAGCGTCACGATTGACGCAATCATCGCGTCGAGATCAGGAATATGGGTCGGCATTTCGCCCGATTGCTGAATTTGCGCCACCAGCAGCGACAATGTGGGTGGGAAGCGATCCCAGTCCATCACGACCCGGCGGACATCGTCGTATTTGGTCAGCACGAAGGCATCGCTGCCCGGCGTCAGGCCTTCACCGGCCAAGCGCTGCACCGGGCATTCCGCATGGAGGATCGCGTAGGCATCATACCAGTGTTCCTGCGCGCCCGGGGCGAACAGATCGACCTCTGCCAGGCTACGCGGTGCCTCAGATTGCAAAACCGCCTCTCCCCTGCGGGGCGCTTCGCTTAGCGAATCCGCCAATTGCCGTTGCAGGGCTTGTCCCCCAGCCTCGCGCCTACGGAAACGGGCTAATTTGCCAGTGCCGGCACAAATGGATCAGGAGGAAGAGCGTTTTGAGCCGTATAGCCAAGCTGCCGCCGGAGAAGTGGGACGAACGTCTCGTCAGCGCAATTCGTCCGGAAAACCTGACCGATCTGGAACAGGGCCTCACCCGCTATTTCGCGCATTGCCCGGAACAGGCGCTGGGGCTGATGGCGTTTGGCGGCGCGTTGAAGCTGAACCGCAGCCTGCCCGATCGGCTGGTGGAGCTGGTGCGGCTGCGCGTCGCGTTCTTCAACCAGTGCCGTTCCTGCATGGCGATCCGCTATTCCGATGCGGTGGCGGACGGGGTGACCGAGGGGCTGGTGTGCTCGCTCGAACGCCCGCAGGAGGCGGAAAACCTCACCGCCGCCGAGAAGGTGGCGATCCGGTACGGCGAGTTGATGGCCACCGATCATCTGGCGATTGACGATGCGATATATGCAGACCTGCGCGCGCATTTCAGCGAAGCGCAGATTGTCGAACTCGGCATGACGGTCGCCTTCTTCGTCGGTTTCGGCAGGTTAGCTGCGACGTATCATATGGTCGAAGAACTGCCTGAGGCTTTCCAGAAGGCCGAGAGCATCGCGCCTTGGGGTGCCGACAAGATCGAGGTGCGATAGTGACCGCCCCCCAGATCAACCTGTTCGATCCCGCGCTGCAGCAGTGCCCTTACGATGCCTACAAAACGCTGCGCGACGAAGCGCCGGTTTACAACATCCCCGGCACGCAAATCTACGTCGTCAGCCGCTACGACCACGTCCGCGAAGTGTTGATGGACCCGGCCCGCTTTCCCTCCACCGCCAGCAATGAATTGCTGCGCGCCAGCCCCACCGATGCGGAGCGCGGGCGCAAGGTCGCCGAACGCTTCCGCGCCAAAGGCTGGCTGCCCGCGCCGACGCTGGCCGGGCGCGATGATCCGAACCACAAGCAGATGCGCGCGATGTTCAATGAGGCGTTCAAGCCCAGCCGGATCAAGGAAATCGATCCGCGCGTCGAAACCCTCGCCT
>JANQTR010000085.1 GCA_030731635.1 Erythrobacter sp.
GCTGACCTTTCGCCTGAAAACACAAAACCCCGGCCGCGCTCTGGGAAAAGCGCGCCGGGGTTCGTGGAGTTCTGTCGGGCAGGAGAGGGTGCCTGACAGAGTGGGGATTTATTCGCTCAGGCTAAATCAGCCGTTGCACTTTGCCAGTTCATCGGCGCCGATTTCTGCGCCTTCGACCTTGAACATCGCGACTTCGCCGAACTTGCGGTTCAGGCCGCGGCAGATGCGCAGCGGGCGCGCGCTTGCCTTGTTGGCGACGCACATGCTGCCTTCGCAGGTCCAGGCAACGCCGCCAGCCACGGCGCGGTCTTCGCCGGCGGGCGTGGCCAGCTTTGCGGTATAATAGGCCGGGCCAGCAGCTTCGACCGGGGTCGAAGTGGCGGCGCCAAAGGTCACGCCGGTGAACAGCAGGGCGGAGGCGAGGATGGCAAGCTTGCCGGTGCGGGGGAGGGAGAGGGTGTTGGTCATCGGGGTTATCCTTTTTGTTTTTGTGCCCTTGGGGGCGGATGCTCTGTGGCGACTGCACTGTTATTTTGCAACGCAACATTTCAATTTGAAACCAGTTGCTATTCGCCACCTACATATCTAGGTTGCGAGTTGCAACTGAAAACTGAAATTTTTTGTAGCCACGCCAAAAAGCGGTTACAAACGCCCCATCTGGGGAAGGGACACATGCATGGGTGAGTTGAGAGAACCGCTGCGCGATCTGATCGAATGCGGATTGCCGCAGGCGCTGGAGGTGATGGGTGAACGCTGGTCGTTCATGATCCTGCGTGCCAGTTTCAACGGACTCAAGCACTTCGAGGAATTCCTGACCGAGCTGGGCATTGCCCGCAACATCCTGTCGAATCGGCTCGCCAAGCTGGTCGAACACGGGATCCTCAAACGCGAACCTTGCGCCGATGATCGCCGCAAGATCGAATATCGCCTGACTGAAAAGGGCTTTGATCTGCTGCCTGCGATGCTTGCACTGCGCCAATGGGGCCAGAAATACGGTACCGAACAGGTGATCGAAGACCCGGTGTTGGTCGATGAACTGGATCGGCTGCCGATCGGCCCCGTTTCGATCCTTGCGCATGATGGCCGCATTCTTGGCCCGCAGGATCTGTGGCTGACCCGTCCCGCAGACCTTGGCAAGCGCGCCGATGGCACCATCGCATCGCCTGCTGCCGGGCTGGGCATGGGCGATGTGGTTAATCTGGCCGCCGCGAAAGCCGCTGCTGCGCGCTGATGAATTGCCGATAATCCGTAGATAGCCGCGCACGGGCGGGTGCCTTCGCGCAGCGGCTTGGGCTAGGGCGGCGGGGATGGACGCACCCACCACCCCTGATCTGCACGATATTTTGCGCCGCACTTTCGGCTTTCCTGGTTTTCGCGGGCAGCAGGAAGCTGTGATCGCGCGGGTCATGCGCGGTGAACATAGCCTGGCGCTGATGCCGACCGGTGCGGGCAAAAGCCTGTGTTACCAGGTCCCTGCACTCGCCCGGGCGGGCACGGCTGTCGTCATCTCGCCGCTGATCGCATTGATGCACGACCAGATCCGTTCGGCCCACGCAGCCGGGATACGCGCTGCATCGATGACATCGGCCGACGCGGATAATGCCGCCACGGCAGAGGCGTTCCGCAATGGCGAGCTCGATCTGCTCTATGTCGCCCCTGAACGCGCCGCCACCGCCGGGTTTCAGGCGCTGCTCGACCGCGCCGAGATCGCGCTGTTCGCCATCGACGAGGCGCATTGCGTTTCCGAATGGGGGCATGATTTCCGACCCGATTATCGTGGATTGCGCCCGATGCTCGATCGGTTTGCGCATGTCCCCCGCCTTGCGCTGACCGCCACCGCCGATCCGGCGACACGGGTTGATATCCTGCGCCAGCTTGGCATTCCGGATGACGGTATGATCATTGCCGGGTTCGACCGGCCCAATATCCGTTATGCCATAATCCCGCGCGACAATGGCCCGCGCCAGATCACCGATCTGCTCGCCCGACTGCCCGGCGCCGGGATCATCTATGCGCCGAGCCGGAAAGCGACCGAGGATATTGCCGCGACCATCGCCCGTACGGGCCGCGAGGCAGGGTTCTATCACGCCGGACTGGATCCCGAACGGCGCGCCGCCGCGCAGGCCGCCTTCGTGCGGTCGGAAACCATGGTGATGGTCGCCACCATCGCGTTCGGCATGGGAATCGACAAGCCCGACGTGCGGTTCGTGATCCACGCCGGGCTGCCCAAATCAATTGAGGCCTATTACCAGGAAACGGGGCGCGCGGGCCGTGATGGTGACCCCGCGGAAGCGCATCTGTTGTGGGGGGTGAGCGACTTTTCCCGTGCGCGGCAATGGCTGGGCGAGGTTGAGTCAGAGCGCTTGGCGGGCGAACAAGCGCGGTTGAACAGCCTTGCGGCACTGATTGAAACGCCCGAATGCCGCCGCGCAGTGCTGCTCAAGCATTTTGGCGAGCATCCGCCGGCCCGCTGCGGCAATTGCGACAATTGCGACAACCCGCCGCAGGTGGTCGATGCGAGCGAGCTGGCGCGCAAGCTGCTGTCGGCGGTCTACCGCACCGGGCAAAGCTTTGGCATCGGCCATATCGAAAAGGTGCTGACCGGCGCGAGCGATGAACGCATCACATCGCGCAGCCATGACAAGCTGTCAGTGTTTGGCATCGTCGAGGGGGAGGAGGCAGGGCTGCTGCGCCCGCTGACCCGCACATTGATCGCCAAAGGCATGCTGGCCGCGACCGAGCATGGCGGATTGATGCTGGGGCCAGAGGCGCGCGCCGTGCTGAAGGGTGAGGCCGGTGTGACCATCGCCGAACCGCCCCCCAAAGCCCGCCGCACCCGCCGAGGCCGGAGCGCGGAATCGGCCTCCAACCCGGTCGGCAATCCGCTGTTCGAGGCGCTGCGGGCGAGGCGCAAGGAACTTGCCAGCGAACACGGCATCCCGGCCTATGTGATCTTCCACGATTCGGTGCTGCGCGACATGGCGCATAAATGCCCCGAAACGCTGGCCGAACTCGGCACGATCCCCGGTGTGGGGGCAAAGAAGCTGGAGACATGGGGCGGAGATTTTGTTGAGGTGATCAGGGGTAAGTTGCGGGGTTAACGCGGCGCTTTGCGCACAGTGTAATCAATCCTGATACGCACCCATGATCCCACCTGTTCGCGCCCGCCCACCCTTGCCGGGCGCACGCGGAATTGCCAGGCGGCCGCCATCACCGCGCGCCCGATCTGCGTTCCCGGCGGACTTTCGCCCAACAGCACGCAATCCTCGACATAGTAATCGGGTACAGTCCTGCATGCGATCAACGCCGATCCCGGGTTATTGGCCGTCGAGAGATAGCCAGCCAACTCGGAATCGGTCGGTTCGCGATACCAGCGTGCGGCAAACAGCGGTTCGCCATTGGGCGCGGTGCCAACTTGCGCGCTGTCGCCTGCCGTGCGTGGATTGCCGGTATCGGCAGGGCCATAGGTGCGCCCCGGATTGATCTTTGCCGCGATTTTAGGCGAGGGGCTCGGCTTGGGTTCAGGTTGCGGCGGCGCAGGCGGCGCGGGCGGCGGCGGTTCCGGGGCGGGCTGCGGATTGAGGTTGAGCGGCGAAGGACGCAGCGGCGCTGGCTGTGGCAGCGGTTGATCCTGCGGGGTTGTGACGTTTGTTTCAGGCGGCGCGTCGGTGGCGGGTTCCGGCTCAGGCTCAGGCGGGGCGGCGAATTCGACTGCGGCGAATTCGGTGACGGTTTCGCCCTCGTTCTCATCCCCGGCGATATTCAGCCCGAGCGAGAGCAAGAGCAGCACGATCAGCCCTTCAAGCGCGAGCGCAATCGCAAGGCTTGCCAGCTTGCGCCGCCGCGCGCCGTCCGTCAGGCCAGCCAATAGCGCGGCAAGCCCCCGAGGCCTTTCGGCCAGCACAGCTGAAGGATCGTCCGAAATCGCCAATGCGCCTTTGCGTGAGCCGAGGAGGGGGTGCGCGGCCTTGCGCTGCCTCTTAACCCGTCATCATGCGATAGGACAATGCCTCGGCGATGTGAACGCGGCCCACGGTGTCCGCTCCGGCGAGATCGGCGCTGGTGCGCGCGACGCGCAGCATGCGGGTATAGCCGCGCGCCGACAGCCGCAATTTCTCCGCCGCTTTTAGCAGCAACGCCCGGCCCGGTTCATCAGGGGTTGCGAACGCTTCCAGCTTTTCGCCCTCCAGTTCCGCATTCGAGCGCACCCCCCGGCTGACCTGCACTGCGCGCGCGGCGGCGACCCGGCGCGCGACTTCGGCGCTGCCTTCAGCGGGCGGGGGCAGCGCCATGTCGATCGCGCTGACCGCTGCGACATGCACATGCAGGTCGATCCGGTCGAGCAGCGGGCCGGATAACCGCCCCTGATAATCGCCAACGCAGCGCGGGTATTTGTTGCAGTTCCTCGACGGATCACCCGCATATCCGCAGCGGCACGGGTTCATCGCCGCGACCAGCTGCACCCGCGCCGGGAAGGTCACATGGGCATTGGCGCGCGCGACATCGACCTTGCCGGTTTCCAGCGGCTGGCGCAGCGAATCGAGCACCGGGCGCTGAAATTCCGGCAATTCATCAAGAAATAATACGCCCAGATGCGCGAGACTCACCTCGCCTGGGCGCACTTTCAACCCGCCGCCGGTCAGCGCTGCCATGCTGGCCGAATGGTGCGGCGCGCGGAACGGGCGGGCGCGGCTGATCCGGCCCGCCTCCAGCGTACCGGCGACCGATTGCACCATCGACACCTCAAGCGCCTCACCCGGGCTGAGCTGCGGCAGGATGCCGGGCAGGCAGGATGCCAGCAGGCTTTTGCCCGAACCCGGCGGGCCGACCATCAACAGGTTGTGCCCGCCAGCCGCCGCGATTTCGAGAGCGCGTTTGGCGGTTTCCT
>JANQTR010000086.1:0-1674 GCA_030731635.1 Erythrobacter sp.
AAATCGCGGCCCTCTTCGACCTCCCCTTCACCGAGCTGCTGTTCCAGGCCGCCAGTGTCCACCGCGCCTACCACCCTGCCACCGAAGTCCAGCTCTGCACCCTGCTCAGCATCAAGACCGGCGGGTGTCCGGAGGATTGCGGCTATTGTTCGCAATCGGTGAAGGCGGACAGCGGCGTTGAGGCCACCAAGCTGATGGACGTGCAGGCCGTGCTCCAGCGCGCAGCCCAAGCCAAAGATTCAGGCTCGCAGCGGTTCTGCATGGGCGCGGCGTGGCGCAATCCCAAGGACCGCGACATGCCCGCGATTGTCGAAATCGTGAAGGGCGTTGCCGCAATGGGGCTGGAGACCTGCATGACGCTGGGGATGCTCGAACCGCATCAGGCCGCAATGCTGGCCGAGGCGGGGCTGGATTACTACAACCACAATATCGACAGCAGCCCCGAATATTACGAGCGCGTCATCTCCACACGCGATTTCCAATGCCGGCTCGATACGCTGGATCACGTGCGCAAGGCGGGGATCAATGTGTGCTCCGGCGGGATCGTCGGCATGGGCGAAACGCGCGAGGATCGGGTGGGATTCATCCACACGCTCGCCACGCTGCCGCAGCATCCCGAAAGCGTGCCGGTCAACGCGCTGGTGCCGGTGAAGGGCACGGTGCTGGGCAATATGCTGGCCGACACGCCGCTCGCCAAGATCGACGATATCGAGTTCGTCCGCACCGTCGCAGTGGCCCGCATCACCATGCCGCGTTCGATGGTGCGGCTCTCGGCGGGGCGCGAGTCCATGTCCGAGGCGACGCAGGCGCTGTGCTTCCTTGCAGGCGCGAATTCGATCTTCACCGGCGACAAGCTGCTGACCGCGCCCAATGCGGGCGATGACAGCGACGGTGCGCTGTTTGCCAAACTGGGGCTGACGGCGCTGAAGGGGGAGGAGCCCCAAAGGCAGGCAACGCGCGCGTGCAAGGCGGCGGTGCCGGCGGAGTGATTGGCCTTCTCGCCGCAGCGGCACTGGCAGCGGCGAACCCCGCGCCCCTGCCTGAACCCGCGCCGCTGACGATTGGCGAAACGGTGACGCTGGAGGCGCTAGGGGCGGAGCGCAGCGTCAATATTGTCCTACCGCCCGATTATGACGCCGATCCGGAAAGGCGCTGGCCGGTGGTCTACCAGCTTGATGGGGCCATGACGCAGGACCTGATGATGGGCGCGGGCCTGATGCGCTGGGGCGCGCTGTGGGGCCGCAGCAAGGACGCTATTGTCGTCGGGATTGAGACCAAGGACCGCCAGCGCGAATTGCTCCCGCCCACTGGTGATGCTGCGGAACGCGCAAAATATCCCACCGCAGGCGAGGGCGCGAGCTTCCGCGCGTGGATCGCAGGCACCGTCAAGCCGATGGTCGAAGCGCGCTATCGCCACGATGGCACCGCATTCCTCGTCGGCGAAAGCGCGGCGGGGCATTTCGTGGTCGAGACCTGGGCCGTCGCACCCGCGCTGTTCACCGGCTACGCGGCGATAAGCCCGAGCCTGCAATGGGATGGCGAGGCGCTAAGCCGCCGGATTACGATTGACCTCAAGGCAGAGCGCGCGCCCATTTACCTCAGCCTCGCCGACGAAGGCGAGGCCACCGAGAGCGGGATGCTGCGGCTGCTGGAAGTACTGGGGGAGGGTGATCC
>JANQTR010000086.1:1684-4179 GCA_030731635.1 Erythrobacter sp.
GGGATGGAGCGGTTGCTGGAGAGTTTACCGCCCACGCAAGCCTACTGCTTCTCCGACCGCCGGACCGAGCTGCGCCACGCCACCGCCTTGCACGGCCTGCTGCCCGAGGCGCTGCAATATCTGCTGGCGACTGAAGCGGATTGGCTGGAGGAATATGGCATGGTGCTGCGCTGCGAAAAGCGGGGAGGCGAGGATTGACTACACCCCCATCCTTCGCTCCGGACTTGATCCGGGGCCCAGCTTTCTGACCTTGCGCAGGATCAAAGGCAGCGGGACCCCGGGTCAAGCCCGGGGCGGGGATGTAACATGAGCCTTGGCTTTTCCGTCGACGCCCTCCTCCCCAAGGCACGCGGGGGTGGGCAGTTGCGCATGGGGCTGGTCAAGCTGGAGGAGCGCGACTGGCTCCAGCCTGCGCCAGATTTGGCGGCGCGCACGCAGGGGTTTGCCGAGTGGCCGCAGGGGGTGCAGCTGACCCCCGAGGTCGAAGCTCCCGGAAGCGAACTGGCGGCGATGCTAGCCGTACCGGGCGCGCTCCCCGAAGCGGCACTGGCCGTCCACGAAGACCTGTGCCTGCTCACGAAGGCCGAGGGCGAAGAGGTTTATCGCCTCATCGGCGCCGCCGTCGCCTGGCCATCAGACTGGTACCCCGCCGAAAAGATCGGCCTCCCCCTGCGTGCGCTCCATGCGCCCATCGCGGGCTATGAGGAACAACTCGCCACCGGGGTCGACCGCTTCATGGCAACCCTGCGCCCCGGCCCGATCTATGCCCGCTGCAACTGGTTCATCGCGGCCACCGGAGAACGCCGCTGGCTCCCCGACCGCCCGCCGCACGAGGCCTTCGCCCACGTCACACCCGAAAATGCGGGCGAGACGCTGTTCGTGCGCTCCGAACGCCAGACGCTCCGGCGGCTGCCGCAGACGGGCGCGATCCTGTTCGCCATCGGGATTTACGTCGAACCGTTGGGCAGGCTCTCCCCCGCCAATATCGCCATGCTCGCACAGGCCGCGCAGAACCTCGTCGCGGGCGAGGGTGACCGCCGCGGCGCACCCGCCTATGCTGACAGTCTGATCGCCTACGCCCAAAGGAACGCCGCATGATCGCCACGCTCGTCTTCCCCCTGCTGCTGCAATCCGCCGCCGCTGAACCGCCGGTGCCGGGCTGGAACTGCGAAGACCCGCGTTATCAGCAGGAAATGAACTGGTGCGCCGCGCGCGATTTCGAGGCTGCGGACGAGCGCCTGAACGCGCAGTGGAAGGAAACCGCCGCCGTGATGAAAGTCCGCGATACCCAATTTGCGGCCAATGGCGAGGCCGAATACGACACCCGCGAAGGCTATTTCGAAAGCCTGCTCGAAGCCCAGCGCGGCTGGCTGCGGTATCGCGATGCGCATTGCCGGACCGACGGTTATCTGGCGCGCGGCGGCAGCATGGAACCGCTGCTCAATTCCTCGTGCAAGGCCAACCTCACCCGGATGCGCACCGATGAATTGAAAGCGCTGATCGAAACCGAAGGCTGAGGCCCCAAATCCGCTAGCTTGCCTGCCAGCGAAAGCCTCGGCATAGCCCGGTGATAACATAACGCGATTGCACGAGAGGTCTTAAACTTGTTCTCGAAAATCCTGATTGCCAACCGCGGCGAAATTGCCTGCCGGGTCATTACCACTGCCCGCAAGATGGGGATCAAGACCGTTGCGGTCTATTCCGATGCTGATGCGCGCGCGCCCTTCGTCGCCATGGCGGATGAGGCGGTGCATATTGGCGCATCGCCCGCAGCGGAATCCTATCTGATCGCGGACAAGATCATTGCCGCAGCCAAGCAGACCGGGGCCGATGCTGTCCACCCCGGCTATGGCTTCCTGTCGGAGCGCACATCTTTCGCTGAGGCGCTGGCCAAGGAAAATATCGCCTTTATCGGCCCGCCGGTGAACGCCATCGCCGCGATGGGCGACAAGATCGAGTCCAAGAAACTCGCTCTGAAGGCAGGCGTCAATGTCGTCCCCGGTTTTGTCGGCGAGATCGAGGATACCGAACACGCGGTGCGGATTTCGGACGAAATCGGCTATCCGGTG
The DNA here is from genome assembly GCA_030731635.1 of Erythrobacter sp. Lineage (GTDB taxonomy): Bacteria > Pseudomonadota > Alphaproteobacteria > Sphingomonadales > Sphingomonadaceae > Erythrobacter. The sequence continues at coordinate 3,754 of JANQTR010000086.1, forward strand.
ATGATGAAGGCGTCCGCTGGCGGCGGGGGCAAGGGGATGCGCCTTGCTTACAGCGAAGCCGACGTGCGCGAAGGGTTCGAAGCCACCAAACGCGAAGGGCTGAACTCCTTCGGCGATGACCGCGTGTTCATCGAGAAGTTCATCCTCAACCCGCGCCACATCGAAATCCAGATCCTCGGGGATCAGCACGGCAATATCCTCTACCTGAATGAGCGTGAATGCTCGATCCAGCGCCGCCATCAAAAGGTGGTCGAGGAAGCGCCGTCGCCTTTCGTCACGCCAAAGATGCGAAAGGCAATGGGCGAGCAATGTGTCGCGCTGGCACGTGCGGTGGATTACCATTCTGCGGGCACCGTCGAACTGATCGTCAGCGGCGCGGATACGTCGGGCGAAAGCTTCTATTTCCTAGAAATGAACACCCGGCTT
>JANQTR010000086.1:4189-4788 GCA_030731635.1 Erythrobacter sp.
CCTCAATCCGCGCCACATCGAGATCCAGATCCTCGGCGATCAGCACGGTAACATTATCTACCTCAACGAGCGCGAATGCTCGATCCAGCGCCGCCACCAGAAGGTGGTTGAAGAAGCGCCGTCGCCCTTCGTCACGCCCAAGATGCGCAAGGCGATGGGCGAACAATGCGTCGCCCTGTCGCGCGCGGTGGGATATTATTCTGCGGGCACGGTCGAACTGATCGTCAGCGGGGCGGACCCGACGGGGGAGAGTTTTTACTTCCTCGAAATGAACACCCGTTTGCAGGTCGAACACCCGGTGACCGAAGCGATCACCGGGATCGATCTGGTCGAACAGATGATCCGCGTCGCGGCGGGCGAAAAACTTGCCATGACGCAGGACGATATCGGCATTGATGGCTGGGCGATCGAAAACCGCGTCTATGCCGAAGACCCCTATCGCGGGTTCCTTCCGTCAACCGGGCGGCTGGTGGAATATTCGCCGCCTGCGGCGTCCCGTCTCCAAGGCCCGTTCGTGTCGAGCGAAGTCGAGACACCTGCCAACGGCCTCTCGACTTCGCTCGAGGCGAACGGAGAGGGTTACATCCGCCTCGACGACG
>JANQTR010000087.1 GCA_030731635.1 Erythrobacter sp.
TGAGCCAGCACAATGTCGCCCCGATCCGCGCCGGGCGCTTCCACGTCCACACGCCCGACTACCCGGCAGACCCGGACGCGATCGACTTCATCATCCCCGCCAGTCAGGCCTTCGGCACCGGGCAGCACCGCACCACTGCCGGGTGCCTTGAGATGCTCGGCGCGATCAAGGCGAGCGGCGCGACCGCCCGAAACATCGCCGATATCGGCACCGGCACCGGGCTGCTGGGCTTTGCCGCCCTCGCCCTGTGGCCCCGCGCGCGCATGACCCTTACCGATATCGACCCGGTGTGCGTTCCGGTGGTCGAGGAAAATGCTGCGACGAACAGCATCCCGATGGGGCCGCGCGCGGGTGAGGCGGTGATGGTGGTGGCCGAAGGTATGGACGATCCGCTAATTCAGATGCGCGGGCCATACGACCTGCTGATCGCCAATATCCTCGCCGGGCCGCTGGTCGAACTCGCGCCCGATTTTGCCAAAGCGACCGCACCGGGGGGCAGCCTGCTGCTCGCCGGATTGCTGGCAGGCGAGCAGGAGGCGGCGGTCAAGCGGGCGATGATGCGCGCAGGCTTCCGGATGGCAGCACGGCTGCAACGCGGCGATTGGGCGATCCTGTGGCTGCGACGGCGCAGGACCTACCGCTCCCGCACCTAGAGCATCGACCTAAGCCTCAACCTCGTCGGTTTTCTTGCCTGTCCTGCGCCACGGATACAGGAATTGTCCGGCATAACCGCTCGGCACGTCTTCAGGGATGCCATAATCCTTGGGCCAACGGTCCTCGGGTAGGTGGAAGGTGCCGAACAGCTTGTCGATCCACGGAAAATGGATGGCAAAGTTCACATCAAACGCCTCTCGTTCCAGCCCGTGGTGCCAGTGATGGAACCGCGGCGTCGCAATCCAGTGCCCCAGCCGGTTGAAATTGCCGCCGACATTGGCGTGCAACAACGAAGACCAGACATAGATGAACCCGATATAGGCCTGCATCACCGATGCGCTGAAACCCAGCGTGAACAGCGGCAGCGAGGTGACAGAGCGCAGCAGCACCACCTCCACCACATGCATCCGTGAACCCGCCAGCCAGTCCATCGACTTGGCGCTGTGATGCACCGCATGGAAGCCCCACAGGAACGGCACCTTATGGAACAGGCGGTGATACCAATATTGCAGAATGTCCGATGCCACCAAAACGATCACGAATTGCACCAGCCATGGCAGGCTGGCGACAGCGGCGCGGAATGCCTGCCAATTGCTGGTATTTGCATTGATGATCTGTGACGGCGCCAGCGACAGAAACGCCAGGATCTGCACGAACATCGAACTGACAAGGAAATAGAACAGATCCTCGCGCCATTCGTTGCGGAACAGACGTTGTTCGCGCCGGTGCGGGAAAAACCGTTCAAGCGGCGCGTACATGAACCCGGTCGCCAGCAGATTGACGATGAAGAAATCGATCCCGAAAAACACGCCCCAACCGGTGGCGTCGTCCGATTGCACCGCTGCACCGCCCAGCAATGCTGCGCCCAGCCCAATCGCCAGCGCCGTCATTCCCAGCACCTTGCGCGAACGCAGCAGCAGGCTGAGCAGCGCCAGCGCGTAGCTGATCAGCAAGATCACATGGATCGCGCTGCGAAACCCGCCCCAATCGCGCACAATCTGCAATTCGGGCGTGGTCAGCCATGCCGGGAATTTCAGCGCGACCACCAATACAAACCCGCTGATCGCAAACAACAGCGCAAAGAACCCGGCAAACCAGCCCGACCCGAACCGCCGCACTTCCACCGGCGATTCCAGATCGCGCATCAGTTTTTGCAAATACCCAGCCATATTGCCCCGATTGCCTTTTGATGTTTGCAGCCTGCTTACCCAGAAAAGCGTTGCCAAACAGCTACCCTGACCAGCTCGCGCCCCCAAGCGCATCCTTCAGGGCTTCGAGTGCATTCCGCGTGAACGCTTCCATATTCGCGATGCGGTCGTCGCTGCCAGTCTCAATGGCGCAGATCACTTTCTTTGACTCCGGACCGACGATCGCGACAACACTCCGGCCCGGAGCCGCGCCCGAAGGGTGGCTTGATCCGCCCGCCGAGCCGCTTTCCGCAATGCCCCATTCCGCCCCGAAATTGTCACGAATGGCGCGGGCCTGAAGCAGCGCATATTCCTCGCTCGCCCCGCGCATCCCAGTATAGGCCTCGCGCGGCAGGGCGAAGAGCACGTCGCGTGCGCGGAAGGAATAGACCACGCCGCCGCCAACGAAGAAATCGAGTGCGCCGGGCACGGTCAGCAGGCTTGCGGCAATCAAACCGCCAGTCGCGCCGTCGGCAACGGCGACCTTCTCGCCGCGCGAACGCAGCCGCCGCGCAATCTGAGAGGCCAAATGGTGAAACGCACCAAAATTCACGCTCCGCCCCCCAAGGCGGCCGCGACAATCGCAGCCCAGCCTGCCTCGTCCATCGTTTCGATGCCCAGTTCCGCCGCCTTCTTGAGCTTCGACCCCGCCCCAGGCCCGGCGACCAGCAGATCGGTCTTCGCGCTGACGCTCCCCGCAGCTTTCGCGCCCAGCCGTTCGGCCTGTGCCTTGGCCTCATCGCGGCTCATGGTCTCTAACTTGCCGGTGAACACCACGGTCTTGCCCGCGACCCGGCTGGCGACGGTTTTGACTTCGAAACGCGGCGGGGTGACCTCTGCGAGAATATCCTCCCACACCGCGACATTGTGCGGTTCGTGGAAGAAATCGCCCAGCGCCTCGACCACCGATGGGCCGATGCCGTCAATGGCGGTGAGTTCGCCCAGCGCCTGTGCCGCCACATCTCCGTTCATGTCGAGCGCAGTCGAGACACGCTCGCGCATCAGCCTCTCGACTTCGCTCGAGGCGAACGGCAGGCGGCGGGCGTTGGCGAGCATCGCCATAGCCTGAAGCGCGGGCAGTTCATGCAGGTGCTTCATCAAATCGCGCGCGGTGACTTCGCCAACGTGGCGGATGCCAAGGCCAAAAAGCAGCCGCGCGGCATCGGGCGTGCGCTTGGCTTCGATGGCCGCCAACAGGTTGTCCACAGACTTGTCCTGCCAACCTTCGAGGCTGAGAATGTCAGCGCGGCGCTGGCGCAGGCGGAAGATATCCGCCGGGCTTTCAAGCCATCCCAGCGCAAAGAACTGCGCGATGGTCTTCTCGCCCAGCCCTTCGATATCCAATGCCTTGCGGCTGACGAAATGTTCCAGACGTTGGGTGCGCTGCGCCGGGCAGATCAGCCCGCCGGTGCAGCGCACATCGACCTCGCCGTCTTCCGCCACGGCTTCGCTGTCGCATTCGGGGCAGTGATCAGGGAACGGAAACGCAGGGCGATCTTCCTCGCGCGTCAGGTTCTCGACCACTTGCGGGATCACATCGCCGGCGCGCTGGATCACCACGCGGTCGCCCACGCGCAGGCCCAGCCGCGCGATTTCATCACGGTTGTGGAGTGTCACGTTGGTGACCGTCACGCCGCCAACCAGCACCGGGGCGAGGCGGCCCACCGGGGTCAGTTTGCCGGTACGTCCGACCTGAATGTCAATCGCCTCGACGGTGGTTTCAGCGCGTTCCGCCGGGAATTTGTGCGCCAGCGCCCAGCGCGGGGCCTTAGAGACGAAGCCGAGCCGCTCCTGCCAATCGAGCCGGTCGAGTTTGTAGACCACCCCGTCGATATCATAGGGCAAATCAGGCCGTGCCGCGCCGATGGCATCGAAATGCGCGATCAATTCTGCTGCGTTACCTTCGATCCAGGTGAACAGCGGCGAGACGGGGAAGCCCCAGCGTTTGAGCGTCCCGACCACCTCGGTCTGCGTCGCCCCCGGCACCGCAGAGGCCGCGCCCCAGCCATGCGCCCAGAACCGCAAGGGACGCTTGGCGGTAACGCTTGCATCCTTCTGCCGCAGGCTCCCGGCGGCGGCATTGCGCGGGTTGGCAAACAGCTTTCCTCCCGCTTCATGCTGCGCAGCATTAAGTGCGGTAAAGGCCTGTTTTTCCATATAGACCTCCCCGCGCACTTCGAAGATTGCGGGGCCATCCCAGTTGCCGTTCGTGCCCCCATCCCCGTTCGCGTCGAGCGAAGTCGAGACGCCTTGCTCAAACAGGTCTCTCGACTTCGCTCGAGACGAACGGAGAACCTTGGGAATGTCATCGATGTACGCCACATTCGCCGTGACATCCTCACCCACCTGCCCATCGCCGCGTGTGGCGGCGCGGACCAGACGGCCGTTTTCATAGCGCAGCGAGCATGACAGCCCGTCAATCTTGTCCTCCGCCGTGCAGGCCAGCGGCGCATCATCGGGCAGGTTCAGGAACCGCCGCATCCGCGCCAGCCACTCGGCCACCTCCTCGGGGCTGAAGGCATTGTCGAGGCTCATCATCCGAACCTCATGCGTCACCTTGCCCAGCGGCGAGGCGGCAATGGCATGGCCGACTTTGCGCGAGGGACTGTCGTCGCGGATCAGGTGCGGGAAGGCCGCTTCCAGCTCGGCATTGCGGCGGACGAGCGCGTCATATTCAGCGTCAGAAACCTCCGGCGAGTCCTCGGCGTGATACAGCCGGTCATGCTTGGCGATGGCACGCGCCAGCCGCATCAGTTCGTTGGCGGCCTCGGCTTCGGAAAGGGTGGCGGGGTCACTCATCGCGGTGTTACTCGCCCTTCAGCACGGCCAGCATTGCCGCCTCGTTCGCGGTGTAGGCCGGATTGCCGGGGGTGATGATCGCAAAGTGGCTCACGCCGACATTCTCGCGCACGGTCACCTGCGCCCCGCC
>JANQTR010000088.1 GCA_030731635.1 Erythrobacter sp.
GATCGATCCGCTCGATCACTTCGCCATCCAGCTCCATCACCATGCGCAGCACGCCGTGCGCCGCCGGATGCTGGGGGCCGAAATTGATCGTGTAGTTGGAGATCACTTCGCCATCAGTGGTGGGCGAATCTTCGCGTTGCATGCTCATTTCTTCGCCTCCCCTTCCGGTTTGGCAGGGACTTTCTCGTCGCCCGGAAGCACGTAGTCCGTACCTTCCCACGGGGAGAGGAAATCGAAATCGCGCATTTCCTGGGCCAGTTCGACGGGCTCATACACCACCCGCTTTTCCTCCTCGGAATAGCGCAGTTCGGTGTAGCCGGTCAGCGGGAAATCCTTGCGGAACGGGTGACCTTCAAAGCCGTAATCGGTGAGGATGCGGCGCAGGTCGGGGTTGCCGGCGAAGGTCACGCCGTACATGTCGAACACCTCGCGCTCGAGCCACCCGGCGTTGGGCCACAGCGTGGTGACGGTGGGCACCGGGGTGTTCTCATCCGCCGAACACTTTACCATCACGCGATGGTTCTTCGTCAGGCTTTGCAGCATGTAGACGACTTCGAACCGCTCTGCGCGGTCAGGATAATCGACGCCCGCGATTTCCATCAGCTGCTGATAGGCATGATCATCACGCAAAGTGCGCAGCACGCGAGCGATATCGTCGCGCTTCACGCGGAACGACACCTCTCCATGGGCTTCGTTCGCGTCGATCAGCCACACGCTGATGCTCTCGCTGATCGCGTCGATCACGCCTTCGTTGGAGGCAAATTTCGGGGCGGAATGGAGAACGGCCACAGCCCTTACCTCTCGATCGTGCCGACGCGGCGGATTTTGCGCTGCAATTGCATCACGCCATAGAGCAACGCCTCGGCAGTCGGAGGGCAGCCGGGGACGTAGATGTCGACCGGCACAATCCGGTCACAGCCGCGCACGACCGAATAGGAATAGTGATAATAGCCGCCGCCATTGGCGCAGCTGCCCATGCTGATCACGTATTTGGGATCAGACATCTGGTCATAAACCTTACGCAGCGCCGGGGCCATCTTGTTGCAGAGCGTGCCTGCCACGATCATCACGTCCGACTGGCGCGGAGACGCGCGCGGCGCGGCGCCAAAGCGTTCCATGTCATACCGCGGCATGTTCACATGGATCATCTCGACCGCGCAGCAGGCAAGCCCGAAGGTCATCCACCACAGCGATCCGGTGCGCGCCCATTGGAACAGATCCTCGGTCGAGGTGACGAGGAAGCCCTTGTCATTCACCTCGGTCTGCATCGCGGTGAAATAGCTCGCATCAGGTGCGCGCACCTCGCCGCCTTTGGCGGTGGTCAATGCAGAAATGTCAGGGAGACCCTGGGGAGGAGTAACGATCGTATTCATTCCCAATCCAACGCCCCTTTCTTCCATTCATAGGCAAGCCCGACCGCGAGGATGAACAGGAACACCATCATCCCGCCCCAGCCAATCCAGCCCGTTTCCTTGAGGCTGACCGCCCAGGGAAACAGGAATGCGGCTTCGAGATCAAACACGATGAAGCTGATCGCGACGAGGTAAAAGCGCACGTCGAACTGGCTGCGCGCGTCTTCGAACGCGGGAAAGCCGCATTCATATTCGCTGAGCTTTTCAGCGTCAGGATTGTGTGTCCCTGTCAGGCGCGACACTGCCATCGGCGCGAACACGAACAGGGCCGAAAGCCCGAAGGCAACAAGCACGAATAACAGTATCGGCAGATACTGGCTGAGGTCGACCACGGCCATGTCCAAGCTATTAATCCCGCGGTCGCCCTAAGCCTGTCACGCGCGCCGCGCAAGCCTGCGACTCGCGGAAAACCCCGTAGCGATGTTGCAGGAAATCGAACAGACGTTGCGAGCGGGCGCGCAGGCCCCGCCCGCTCACTTCATCATGTTCGCCGCGGCCTTGTCGGTCGCCTTGCCATAAGGCGGCTTCATCCCTGCAAGCTTGGCAATGTCGATCTTGGGCTGGTGATAGACCGCGCGGGCGTGGCTGAATTCGCGGAAACCTTCGATGGCGTGGTAGCTGCCCATCCCCGACGGGCCGACCCCGCCGAACGGCAGATCTTCCATCGACACGTGGAATACCACATCATTGGTCGTCACGCCGCCCGAAATGGTGCGGGTCAGCACGCGTTCCTGCTCGCCCTTGTCATCACCAAAATAATAGAGGCCGAGCGGGCGATCATGTTCGTTGATGTAATCCACCGCCTGATCGACCGCCTTGTAGGTCATCACCGGCAGGACGGGGCCGAAGATCTCCTCCTGCATCGCTGTCATATCATCGGTGACGTTCTTCAGGATGGTGAGCGGCATCTTGCGCTGGTTGGCGTTGGCGAAGTCCTCACCCGCCGGATTGACCTCGATCACCTCTGCGCCCTTGCCACGTGCATCTTCGACCAAGCCTTGCAGCCGTTCAAAATGGCGGTCGGACACGATCGAGGCGTAGTCATCATTGTCGAGCAGGCGCGGATACATCGCGCTCGCCGCGCCGACCACACCGGCGACCGCCTCATCCTGCTTGTCCTCGGGTACGATCAGGTAATCAGGCGCGAGGCAGATTTGTCCCGCATTCATCATTTTGCCCAAGGCAATACGTTCCCCCGCCTTGGCGAAATCGGCGCTACGGCCCATGATTACGGGCGATTTGCCGCCGAGCTCCAGCGTTACCGGCACCAGATTGGCCGCCGCCGCCTGCATCACCCGGCGCCCGGTCGCAGTCGACCCGGTAAACACCAGATGATCAAACGGAAGCGAGGAGAATGCTGCCGCAACTTCGGGACTGCCGGTGACAACAGCGACTTCCTCAGGCGCGAAATATTCGGCCGTGAGCTGCGCCATCAGCTCGCTGGTGCGTTCGGTAAATTCGGATGGCTTGATCATCGCCCGGTTGCCGGCCGCCAGCACCTGCATCAGCGGGCCAAAGGCGAGCTGCACTGGAAAATTCCACGGTGACAAGATGCCGATCACACCCTTGGGTTCATAACGCACCTCAGCCCGCGCGCCGAGCAGGCCGAGCGGAAACTGCACCTTGCGCTTGTCCGGCTTGGCCCATTGATCAAGGTGCTTGAGCGCATGATTGCCTGCTCCCACCGTGGCGGCGATATCAGTCAGCATTGATTGCGCGGGCGAACGGTTGCCGAAATCCGCGCTCATCGCCTTGGCGAATTCTTCGCCATGATCCTTGATCAGCGCCATTGCGCGGCGGATGCGATCCTTGCGCTGCGACAGCGGTTCGGGGCGTGATGCGGTGAAGGCAGCGCGTTGGCGGGCCAAAAGGGCTTCGAGTTCTTCGCGGCGATCATCGGCCATGGTATGCTCCCAAAATTCCGTGCATCATTTCGATGCGTTTTTAATTGCGACGCATTTTCGCGCAAAGCCGCGCTTGTGGCAAGCAGCTTCGCCTTGCGGCCGGTTGTCCGCGTGATTGCCAATATCGCATTGCAGCATTACATCGCCCGCAACCCTCTCCCTTTGTCACGCAAGGACATTGCCATGACCCAGTTTTCCGCCGCTGATCCGATCGTCATTCTCTCCTATGCGCGCACCCCGATGGGCGCCATGCAGGGCGCGTTGGCCGAAGTCGCCGCGACCGATCTGGGCGCGGTGGCGGTGAAGGCCGCGGTTGAGCGTGCAGGCGTGGCGGGTGAAGATATCGACCGCGCCTATATCGGCTGCGTGCTGCCCGCAGGCCTTGGCCAAGCTCCGGCGCGCCAAGCGGCGATCAAGGCAGGCCTGCCGCTTTCGGTGCAGGCAACCACCGTCAACAAGGTGTGCGGCAGTGGTATGCAGACCGTGATCATGGGCGCAGAAGCACTCGCCAGCGGCACCATCGACATGGTGGTAGCCGGCGGGATGGAGAGCATGACCAATGCGCCGTACCTGCTCAAAAAGCACCGTTCAGGTGCGCGGCTGGGGCATGATACGGCCTATGATCACATGTTCCTCGATGGCCTCGAAGACGCTTACGAGCCGGGCCGCGCAATGGGCACCTTTGCGCAGGACACCGCCAATGCGTACCAGATGACCCGCGAGGAAATGGACGCCTATTCGATCGAATCGCTCGCCCGCGCCAATCGCGCGATTGCCAGCGGTGCATTTGCTGGTGAGGTCGTGCCCGTCACCGTTTCGACCCGCGCAGGCGATGTGGTGGTCGAACATGACGAAGCCCCTGGGAAGGGCCGCCCGGACAAAATCCCGCAACTGCGCCCCGCCTTTGCCAAGGATGGGACGATCACTGCTGCTACTTCAAGTTCGATTTCCGATGGTGCAGCGGCACTTGTCCTCACCCGCGCGAGCGTCGCCGCCGAAAAGGGCCTGACCCCCCTCGCCCGGATCGTCGCCACGGCGGCCCATGCACAGGCCCCGGCCGATTTTACCACAGCCCCGATCCCCGCAATCCAGAAGGTGCTCGACCGCGCAGGCTGGAGCATCGAGGATGTCGACCTGTTCGAAGTCAACGAAGCCTTCGCCTGCGTTGCGATGTTCGCGATGCGCGATCTTGGCATTCCGCATGACAAGATCAACGTCAATGGCGGCGGCACGGCCCTTGGCCACCCGATCGGCGCGAGCGGCGCGCGGATTATCGTGACATTGCTCGGCGCGTTGAAGGCGCAGGGCAAGACCAAAGGCGTCGCATCGCTCTGCATTGGCGGCGGGGAAGCGACGGCGATTGCGGTTGAACTGATCTGAGGGGAGAACGCCGGGCGGTAAGTTAAGCGCCGTCCGGCCTAGCTGTTGGCTGGCTTATTTGTTGCC
>JANQTR010000089.1 GCA_030731635.1 Erythrobacter sp.
AGTGACGTCCCCGCTCGCGAGATAGGCGGTCAGCGCTTCGGCGGTCAGACCCGGCGACCAATTGGCCGTATCAATATCCTGCACCAGCGCGCGGGCGAGGTTGAATTCGCCCATCTGGTTGAGCAAACGAGCCCGCAGCGCGGCGAATTCGACCCCGTCCATACCGGACGGCGGCGCCATCCGGCTCACCAGCGCGCGGCGCAGCAGGATGTGCCCCCAACGCGACACCAGCGGGCCCTTGGTGCCGGACAGCGCTGCGCGCACCAGGCTGGCGGGTTGATTGGCCAGAGCCACCGGGGGCATTCCGCCCTCAGCCCTGGCGAGCAGGCCGACGCGGGTCACCGCCCGGCGTGCACCTGGGGGAATGTCCGATTTGGGTTTGAGGCCAAGCAGCTGATCAAGCTCCTCGTTCGACATGCTTTCCAGCTCGTCGAGACTGGGCAACCCGCTGAGCTGGCTGCGCGAAATCGCTGGCAAGGGCGGGAAGCCTGCAGGATCAACCGCTGCGGGCGGTGCGAAAGACCCCGGCAACGGAGCTGGGCCGCCGACCGGTGCGGGCGGCGTTACCCCCGGCGCAGGCGTTGGCGCTGGTGTCGGACGTGGCGGCGGCGGGGCAGGATCATCAAACCCCGGCGGCAGGATCGATTCGGGCTTTTGCTGAGCGGCCGCAAAGCTGGTGATCCCAGCCCCGCCAAGCGCCCCTGCCAGTCCCAAAGCCAGCACGCTGACGGCCAATCCCAAGGGTTTGCGGGCGGATGTCATCGCGGCAGCTCCGGCAATTGGGCAGGTTCGGCAATCGGGCGCAGCGGTTCTTCCCCGCCATCAATCCAGGCAAGCACCAGCAGCGCCGCCACTGCCGCGCCGGCCACCCATGGCCAGCGCGCAGGCACGCGTCGACGCGGCGGCGGGGTAAGGCCTTGCTTGGGGCGAATGTCAGAGCGCAAGTTTGCCATATTGCGCCCGCCCTAGCCCATCTATAGGCCCTGCCGCAATGACCGCAGCACCCGCCTTGCCCGAACACAGCGATATCGCCGCTATCGCCGCGCGCATCACCCGTCCGGTGGTGCTGGTGGGGCTGATGGGCGTCGGCAAATCCACCGTTGGCCGCAAGCTGGCCAGCATGCTGGGGCGCGATTTCATCGATGCCGACGACGCGATCGCTGAAGCGGCGCAGCGCAGCATCCCCGAGATTTTCGAAGCCTTTGGCGAAGCGCATTTCCGTGATGGCGAACGCCGCGTGATCGCGCGGCTGATCGACGAAGGCCGCGGCGTCATCGCCACTGGCGGCGGCGCATTTGTTGATCCCGTCACCCGCGCCGCCGTGCTGGAACGGGGTATCGCCGTCTGGATCGATTGCGATGTCGATACGCTGGTAGAACGCACCGCGCGGCGCAACACCCGCCCCTTGCTGCAAAACGGCGATCCCCGCGAAATCCTTTCCCGGCTGGCGCAGGAACGCGCGCCTTTTTATGGCGAAGCACACATCCGTGTGGTGAGCGAAACCGGCCCCCATGCCGACACCGCACGGGCAATTATCGAGGCGATAAACCAATGGCTGTAATTCGGGTCGCGCTGGCTGGGCGCGCTTATGATGTGGTGATTGAACCGGGATTGCTCAGCCGAACTGGATCAGCAGCGGCGCGGTTTCTGGCGAGCTATGCGGGTGGGCGCAAAGTGCCTTTTGTTGCCGATGAAAACACGCACCGGCTTTATGCAGCGGGGGTTGAATCGGATCTTGCCGCGCATGGTCTGGCCGCCGAATGGTTCGTGGTTGCACCGGGGGAGGATGCCAAGACCTGGCGGGTGCTGGAAGCGCTGACCGATTGGCTGCTGGCGCTGGGCGTAACCCGGTCGGATCATGTCTTTGCGCTGGGCGGCGGCGTAGTGGGCGATCTGGTCGGCTTTGCCTGCGCGATTGCCAAGCGCGGCTGCGGGTTTGTGCAAATCCCCACCACGCTGCTGGCGCAGGTTGATTCGTCGGTTGGCGGCAAGACCGCGATCAACACCAAGGCAGGCAAAAACCTGATCGGCGCGTTCCATCAGCCTGCCTTGGTGTTGATCGACCCACTGGTGCTGGAAACGCTTCCCGAGCGCGAAATGCGCGCTGGTTTCGCCGAGGTTGTGAAGTACGGATTGCTGGGCGATGCCGCGTTTTTTGACTGGCTGGAAGTAAACAGCAACAAGGTGTTAGCCCGCGAACCCGCTGCGCTCGAACACGCCATTGCGACCAGCATTGCGATGAAAGCGGCGATTGTTGCCGAGGACGAGCGTGAGACGCAGGACCGCCGCGCGCTGCTCAATCTCGGGCACACTTTCGGCCATGCGCTGGAGGCGGAGACGGGCTTTTCCGACCGCCTGCTGCACGGTGAAGCTGTGGCGCTCGGCATGGTACTGGCAGCGCGCTATTCGGCGCGGCGGGGGGAGCTTTCCTCCGCCGATGCCGATCGTGCGACAGGCGCGATTGCGGCGGCGGGATTGCCTGCCAATTTGCCTTCCCTTGGCCTTGCCTGCGACGGGGCGCAGTTGGTCGATCACATGCGGCATGACAAGAAGGCCGAAGGCACCACTCTGCCGTTCCTGTTGCTCAAGGGCATTGGCACAGCTTACGTCGCGCGCGATGTTGATCTGGCTGATATTGCGGCATTTCTCGACATCGAACTGGTCGCATGATCATTGGAATCGCCGACCTTGGTGATCGCGACGTTCAGGCGCTGATTGCGTATCATCAGCAGGCGATGCAGGCCGGTTCCCCGCCGGGGCACAGCTTTGCGCTGGACCTTTCCGGGCTGATCGATCCGGCGGTGACTTTGTGGGATGCGCGCATGGATGACCGCGTGGTCGGCATCGGCGCGATCAAACGCCTCACTGAAAAGCAGTGCGAAATCAAATCCATGCGCACTCACCCCGATTTCCTGCGCCGGGGCATCGCTGCCCGGCTGCTGGAGGTGATCATCGACCATGCCCGCAGCGAAGGGATCACCCGGCTCAGCCTTGAAACCGGCAGCGGGCCTTTGTTCGAACCGGCGCTGGCGATGTACCGCAAACGCGGCTTTGCCAATGGCGATGCGTTTGGCGATTACCAGCTGACCGAATTCAACCAATGCCTGCACCTGCAGCTCGTCTGAGGCAGGTCTGGCAGGGGTCTGAAGCGGCCTAGACGGGGTCTAAAACCGCTTAGCCTTACTCGTTATCCCTGAATCATCAGACACATAGGGAATTTCAGCAACGGCTTTCGCTGTGAAATCGTCTATTCCTTGCATTTTGCCCCCTGCCACGCAGGTAGGAAAGCGCTTGCAATCAGACCGCCGGGCGGGTCGGCAATTGGGAAACATTGTCGTGCTGGTCAGCCACCCTTGCGGCTTTCACGGCTGCCTCTTCGGCGAGCATCGCGTCATGTTCGGCAAACAACCGTTCGATTTCAGCGCGGCGTTCCAGCAGCATGTAAGCGATGCCCGGCGCAAGGCTTTCGCCCTCTCCGATCTGCCCGAGCATGCCTGCAAGATCGCTGACCGTCGCATCGCGCGCGTTCTTGAAGAAATTGCCTTTCCGGTCGAAAAACCCGGTTCCTGTGTGTGCCATGATCAAATCCTTCCCGTGAGATTCAATCCGCGCGCGGACCATACCGCGATTCGGCACAGCAAGGGTCGCGCATCAGCCCGCCTGATCCAAACAAGTTTCCCATGATTCGCCCCAAAATTGGAAAATTGACGCGAATCTACAAGGATTTGGATTAGAATATTTCGCCGCAGCGAAGCGCTCTTGTGCGTTCACGCACAGTTGTGCCCGGACACACTGCGACTACCCCCAATACGTCCGGGCAGCGCGCCGCTATTCCAGTTCCAGGATCACCGCGTCCACTGCCAGGCTTTCACCTTCGGCGGCGTTGATCTTGGCGATCACCCCTTCTTTTTCGGCGCGCAGGATGTTTTCCATCTTCATCGCTTCCACCGTGGCGAGCGGTTGGCCGGGTTGCACCGTCTCACCTTCCGCCACGTGCAGCTTCATCAGCATTCCCGGCATCGGGCAGATCAGGAAGCGCGACAGATCGGGCGGCACCTTTTCCAGCATCAGCGATTCGTGCCGTGCCAACCGCAGCGGCAGCACCAGCGCCGTATGCGCAGCGCCGCGCGTGGTCACCTTCCATTGATTGCCGATCCGCTCAACACTCAGGCCGAAATTGTGGGGCGCACCATCTCCCACCGTGCCGGTGGCTTCGGCCTGGACCATGCCGGGCAGCCAGTTGCAGGTGCCGTCGACGCGGACACCATCGACTATCGCGTGACCATCACCCAACACCACTTCAAACCGTTCGTCACCCAGCTTCACCAGCCATTCGCCAGTCGCCGGCAAAGGCCTGTCAAGCTGGCCCGAGATCAGCCGTGCGCGGGTCTGGAGCGTGAATTCATTGCCCGCACACACGGCTGCGAGAATGCGCCGGAAATCTTCCGAAGTCGCCGCGCCGTGGAAGCCTTCGGGATATTCCTCGGCGATGAAGCCGGTGGTCAGCTCGCCCGAGCGGAAACGCGGGTGCTGCATGATCGCGCTGAGGAAATCGATATTGTGGCTGAGCCCCTTGATCCGGAAATTGTCGAGCGCTTCGATCTGCAAATCGGCCGCTTCGTCGCGGGTCGGCGCCCAGGTGATCAGCTTGGCGATCATCGGATCGTAGAAACGCGACACCTCGCCGCCTTCGTAAACGCCGTCGTCGAGGCGGATGTAACCCTCTCCGTTCGCCTCGAGCGAAGTCGAGAGGCC
>JANQTR010000090.1 GCA_030731635.1 Erythrobacter sp.
TGCTGGCAGAAACGCCAACTGCCAACTGCTCATCGCGTACCAGCACTTCATCGAGGCGGCTTGAGGCCAGCCCGCCAAGGATCGCGGCCCCGACATTGAGCGCGGTCAGATCGGCATCGGTGATCCCCGGCCCCGGCCAGTAACGGGTGACGTTGGTCGCTGCGACCTGATCCTTCATCACCTTGCGCACGTCCTGTGCCAGCATCGGCACGTCGGCAGCGGCGGGGGTGTTGACGGGGCCGCGCGCGATGGGGCCGAAATACTTTTCCGCCAGCACGCGCGCTTCGGCGGCCGAGATATCGCCGGCCATCACCAGCGTGGCATTGTTGGGGCCGTACTTGTCTGTGAACCACTTGCGCACGTCCGCCATCGAGGCTGCGTCAAGATCCGCCATCGATCCGATTACGCTGTGATTATAGGGGTGGCCTTCGGGGTACAGGGTCTTGAGGATTTCGTAGAATACCAGGCCGCCCGGCTGATTATCGCCCTGACGCTTTTCATTCTGTACCACGCCGCGCTGGTTATCGAGCTTTTCCTGCGTCACCGCGCCGAGCAGATAGCCCATGCGGTCGCTTTCCAGCCACAAGGCGCGTTCCAACGCCGGGCTGGGCACGGTCTGAAAATAATTGGTGCGGTCGAAATTGGTGGTGCCATTGTAATCGGTCGCGCCCATTTCCGCGAGGTATTGGAAATAATCCTGCGGCGCGTTTTCCGATCCGTTGAACATCAGGTGTTCAAACAGGTGGGCAAAGCCGGTCTGGCCCTTGGGTTCGTCCTTCGATCCGACATTGTACCACACGGCCACGCCCACGACCGGGGCCTTGCGGTCTTCGTGCACGATCACGGTCAGACCATTGTCGAGCTGGAATTCTTCGTAGGGGATCTGCACCTGCGCAACCAGCGAAGGCAGGTCAGCGGTGGCCTGCGGGGCGGCACTGCTGGCGGTGTGATTATCGGCCAGTGCCGGGGTCAGCGGGGTCGCAAGCGCAAGGGCGAGCGCCGAGAGGCTGGCTGCAGCAAAACGGGTGGTCATGAATTGGGCTCCGGTTTCACAGAAAGGGTAAAAGAAACGCACGATTAAGGGGCGTTGGTGACAATAGCCCGGTTGGTGGCATTTGCCAGAATATCATCGCGCCAGAAGCGCACCGGCTTCAGCTTGTGATCGACAAACAGCCGCATCTGGTCGGTGTAATGCGGACTTTGCGGCCGGGTGGTGGCCGCACCAAACGGCTGGATCGAACGCGACGAGACCGCCTGGCCGGGCAGCCATTCGATCCACATGATGAAACTGTCTCCATGTTTCAGGCTGAGCCGCCCGTCATCATCGACGTCCCAGGTGGTCGAAGCCCGCAGCGTGTCCGAACCGCCATCGAGCGGCAGGTCGAGCCCACCCTGCCGCAGCCGCAACAGATCGGACATCGGCGGATCGAGCCGGCCAAAATGGGTGGTAAGATGATCGGCGGCGGCTTGCAGTTTTTCGGCGACATCGGGGAAGGGCTTGTTGTTGTAATCGGCGGACATGAAGTCGCGGATCATCAACAGCGCGATGGCATCGGCCGCCCCCTTGTTGTCGGCGGTGAAATCCCATGACAGCAGCAGGTCGCGTGCCGTCGCCAGCTCACCGTCAGCCTTCATGCCTTCCAGCGTATCGAACAGCCGCGCGACATAACCTTCGCGGGCATAACCGGTGTCGTACTTGATCCGCTCCAGCGCCGCGCGGTCGAGCACGCTCGCCTCGCTCAGCAGCTTGTAGGCGCGCCATGACCGGTTGGTCTGTTTGCGTTCAATCCCCAGCACTGGCGAGAAATCGTTTGGCGACAGATCGCTGCCTGCGCCAGCGGCGGTGAAGGGTTCGTTGTTCGAATTGTAGATCCACCCGCTCGCCGGATTTACCAACTTGGGCAGTTCGGCAAAGGTGACCGCGCCGTTCCAGATCAGGTCTGACCGGTCACCGGGCAAGACATTGCGCCAGTCAACCTTCACATCCTCAGGCCGATCAGGGATCGCTGCGTTGTAGACATAGGCGATGGTGCCCGCTTCATCGGCGTAGATGAAATTGGTCGAAGGGATCGCCAGCCGTGCAATCTGCGCTTCCCATTCGGCAAAGGTCTTGGCCTTGTTGAGGCGGTAATAGGCGTCGAGCTGCCCAAGCTCGCCAATCCCGCCATAACGGATCGCAAACGCGCCCTTGGCGTTCTTGATGACCGGGCCGTGGGCAGACCGCAGCACTTCGCGGCGGATCGGCAGGACAACTGGCCCAACCTTGACCGGCAGCGTCACCCATTCGCTTTCCAGATCGCGCCATTCCCCATCGAGCCGATAGCGGGTGCCGGTTTCGTCCAGTTCCAGCTTATAGATATCGACCATGTCCGGGGTGTTGACCGTGTTGGTCCAGCCAAGATGTTCGTTGTGGCCCAGAAACGGGAAGGGCGATCCGGGGAAATTCGCACCCGCAAAATGCCAGCCTTCGCCGCTTTCCACGACGAATTCATACCACGCCACCCCGCCGCGCAAGGGTTGATGCGAATTTGAAATCAGCGTGGTCGGCCCGCCCGATTTTTTGGGGCTGACGGCAAAGGCGTTGGAGCCGAGGTGTTCGGCATCCTCTCCCAAAGGCAGCACCAGCGCGCGGGCCTGCGTCGGGGCAGGCGCGGCTTCGGATTTCGAAGGCGCGGCACCGGGCAGAGGGGCGCGCGGGAAGCCGGGGATGTCGGGGCCGTGTTCGCGGCGCAATTCTTCGCCAGCCACCAGCGGCCCGATCACTCCATCCAACCCAAAGAAGAACGGCTGACGCAGCGCAAACCCGGCGGCCACATCCATCCCGTTGACCGGAAACAGATTGGCGAGTTTCAGCTCGTCCGGGTGCTGTTCGGCATAGTGGTTGAGGCCTGCGGCATAGGCTTCAAACAACGCGCGGGTGTCTTGCGGTAGAGTAGGATACTCCCGTTCCGCCGTGCCGCGCGCGTCGATCAGGTGGTAGACGTAATCGACCTTGGCCCCGTCCTCGCCGGCAATCGCGCCATAACGTCCGCGCGACATCGCGACCACGTCCTGCAACGTGAAGAAATCATCCTCGGCATGAGCGATCGCTACCCCGAACGCGGCATCGGCATCGGTTTTGCCGGTGATATGCGGCACACCGAAATCGTCACGGATGATCTCGGCAGAATAGGTGCGGCCCTTTGCGGGCGTGGCCGCGCTGGCAAGGAACGGCTCCCACGTGGCGAGCACGGTGAATGCCAGAACCAACACCGCTGCAAGCGCAATGACGCCGCGCTTCACCCACTTCATGCCAATTTCTCTCCCCAATCGCGAGGCAGCCTCATCGCGCGCACGCGATGTGACGTCAAGCACAGCAGCCCTCTTGCCGAAGCGGCTTTGCCGACCCACCTAGTGAAGTAATACACCTGACGTTGATTATTTGTTCCGCCAGCACTTGTGTTGCCAATGTGCAACACTATCTCGAAGTGAAATCCTTTGGAGGGGTTGAGCACATGAATCTCGAAAAGTTCACCGACCGCGCGAAAGGCTTTCTGCAAAGCGCTCAGACCGTCGCGATCCGCATCAATCATCAGCGCATCACGCCGCTGCATTTGCTGAAAGCGTTGCTTGAAGACAGCGAAGGCATGGCCGCCGGACTGATCCAGCGCGCCGGTGGTCAGGCACCACTGGCTGTGACAGCAGTTGACGCCGGGCTGGCCAAGATCCCGGCAGTGACCGGCAGCGGCGCGCAGGCGACACCGGGGCTGGATAATGATGCCGTGCGGGTGCTGGATCAAGCAGAACAAATCGCCGACAAGGCGGGGGACTCTTACGTCACTGTAGAACGGCTCTTGGTCGCGCTAGCCCTGTCACAGACCGCCGCAGGTGAGGCGTTGAAGGCGGCTAGCGTCACCCCCCAATCGCTCAACACCGCGATTGAGCAGCTGCGCGGCGGTAAGCGGGCCGACAGCGCCAGCGCCGAAAACACCTATGATGCCATGCAGAAATTCGCCCGCGACCTGACCCAGGCGGCCCGCGATGGCAAGCTTGATCCGGTGATCGGGCGCGATGAGGAAATCCGTCGCACAATCCAGATTCTCGCCCGCCGGACCAAGAACAATCCGGCGCTGATCGGCGAACCCGGCACCGGGAAAACCGCGATTGCTGAAGGGCTTGCGCTGCGGATTGCCAATGGCGACGTGCCCGACAGCCTCAAGGGCCGCACGTTGATGAGCCTCGATATGGGCGCGCTGATTGCAGGCGCGAAATATCGCGGCGAGTTTGAAGAACGGCTGAAATCCGTGCTTGATGAGGTGAAGAACGCCGATGGCCAGATCATTCTGTTCATTGATGAAATGCACACCCTGATCGGCGCAGGCGCGTCGGAGGGGTCAATGGATGCCTCTAACCTCTTGAAACCCGCGCTTTCTCGCGGTGAGTTGCATTGCATTGGCGCCACCACACTCGATGAATATCAGAAGTATGTCGAAAAGGACCCCGCTCTCCAGCGGCGCTTCCAGCCGGTGCTCATCGCCGAGCCAACCGTGGAAGACACCATCTCGATCCTGCGCGGGATCAAGGACAAGTACGAACTTCACCATGGGGTGCGCATCACCGATGGCGCGATTGTAGCCGCAGCGAAGCTTAGCGACCGCTACATCCAGAACCGTTTCCTGCCCGACAAGGCGATCGACCTGATGGACGAGGCCGCGAGCCGCATCCGCATGGAGGTTGAAAGCAAGCCCGAGGAAATCGAGGCACTCGACCGGCG
>JANQTR010000091.1 GCA_030731635.1 Erythrobacter sp.
ATCCACCCACTTGCGGTCATTCGGCCACCGTTCTGACCAGCCCAAAACCCGCCATCCATGCGGCGCCGGTTGGTCGCAGTAGTACGTCTGGCCCACAAAATTCCCCTACCTAAATGAAATTATTGAATTAAATGCAATTCAGCGCTGCAATCTCTCTCCTGCAATTCTGCGCCAATCCCGCGCTTTGGCCCGGCTTGCGCTGCGCGGTCAGGCGTCTTACCTGCACAATACAGGAGACATCATGACCGCAAGCCTCGATACCGCACCGTTGATCCCGCGCGCCGCCCTGTTCGGCAATCCGACCCGCGCTGCCGGGCAGATCAGCCCTGATGGCCAATGGCTGAGCTGGCTTGCGCCCAAGGACGGGGTGCTCAACATCTGGCTCGCCCCGGCAAGCGATCCCGAAGCGGCCCGCCCCATCACGACCGCGACCGAACGCCCGATCCGCCAGCATTTCTGGGCGCCTGATTCCAGCCGGGTGATGTATATTCAGGACAAGGGCGGGGACGAGAATTTCCTGCTGTATGGTGTCGATGTGGCGAGCGGTGCGGAAACCACGCTGACCCCGTTCGACAACACCCGAATTGATCTGATCGGCGCTTCAACCACCGCCAAGGACAAGCTGCTGCTGGGCATCAATAACCGCGACCCGCAGTGGCACGATGTTTACCTGCTGGATCTGACAAGCGGCGCGCTGACGCTGGTGCTGGAAAACAGCGCCTATGCCGGGTTCATGGCGGATGACAGCCTCACCTTGCGCATGGCAATGCAACAAAATGCGGCCGGCGGCACTGATTGTTTCCGCGTGAACGGCAATGTGGTCGAAGCCGAACCGTTCGAATCCACGGCGATGGAAGACGCGCTGACCACTGCGCCTGCGGGCTACACTTCTGATGGCAGCACGCTGTACTGGATCGACAGCCGGGGTCGCAACACCGCTGCGCTGATCGCGCAGGACACCGCAACCGGGGCCAAGCGGGTGATTGGCGAAGACGCGCGCGCCGATATCGTCGGCACGCTGCGCCATCCACTGACCGGCGTGGTGGAAGCCTATGCCGCCAACTACCTTCAGACCGAATGGACCGCGCTTGATCCCGCCATCGGCGCAGCGCTGCAATGGCTGGGCGAACGGCTTGACGGCGAATTCAGCGTCACCAGCCGCACCGATGATGACACGGTGTGGATCATCGCCAATGATCCGCTGGTAAAGCCGGCAGCGACCTATATCTATGATCGCCCCGCAGGCACGCTGACCCCGTTCTACACCTCACGGCCAGAGCTTGCCGGGATGCCGCTGCAACCCATGCACGGGCTGGAAATCGTCAGCCGCGATGGGCTTACCCTGCCCGCTTTCCTCACGCTGCCGCCCGGCAGCGACAGCGACGGCGATGGCCGCCCGGATACAGCATTGCCGATGGTGTTGCTGGTGCATGGCGGGCCGTGGGCGCGCGATAATTATGGCTTCAATTCGGCCCACCAATTGCTCGCCAATCGCGGTTACGGGGTGCTTAGCGTCAATTTCCGCGGCTCAACCGGGTTCGGCAAGGATTTCATCAACGCCGCCAACCTCGAATGGGGCGGCAAGATGCACGATGATCTGATCGACGCTGTGACGTGGGCGATCGATCAGGGCATCGCGCAGGCTGACAAGGTTGCGATCATGGGCGGTTCTTATGGCGGCTATGCCACGCTGGCGGGCCTTGCCTTCACGCCGGAGACATTCGCTTGCGGGGTGGATATTGTCGGCCCGTCCAACCTTGAAACCCTGCTGGAGACGATCCCGCCGTATTGGGCGCCGCTGGTCAAACAGTTCCACGAACGCATGGGCAATCCCAATACCGATGATGGTCTGGCGCTGCTGAAGGCGGCCAGCCCGCTGCATCAGGCGGACCGGATCGTGAAACCGCTGTTGATCGCGCAGGGCGCCAATGATCCGCGCGTGGCGCAGGCCGAAAGCGATCAGATCGTGGGCGCGATGAAGACGGCAGGCATTCCGGTGACCTATGTGCTTTATCCCGATGAAGGCCACGGTTTTGCCCGCCCGGAAAACAACATCGCATTTTATGCCATTGCCGAAAATTTCCTCGCCGCCTGTATCGGCGGGCGGGCCGAACCGCTGGGCGCTGTGATGGCGCCTTCCAGCGCGCAGATCATCGAAGGGGCAGAGCATGTGCATGGGCTGACCGCAGCGCTTGCGGGATAGCTGCTGACAAGCGCGGCGGAGCGTTCTAGGCAGTTGCAAATCGCAATCGAGAGGGATCACATGGCAACGCAGCGCAGCATCTTCATCACCGGCGGCGGATCGGGCATCGGCCGCGCGGCCGCGCTGTATTTTGCCGCGCGCGGCTGGTTTGTCGGGGTCGCCGACATCAACGAAGCCGGGATGGCCGGGACGCTGGAACAGGTCGCGGGTGATGCCAAGTGGGCAGGCCGGCTTGACGTGCGCGACCGCGCGGCCTGGGACGAGGCGCTCACCGCCTTCGCCGCTGCCGCCGGGGGCCGGATCGATGCGATGGTCAACAATGCCGGGATCGGCACCGGCGGCCCGCTGGCGGAATTGAGCAAGGAAGAGATCGACGCCTGTCTCGACATCAATTTGCGCGGCGTGCTGTACGGCGCGCAGGCGGCCTATCCCTTCCTCAAGGCCAGCGCGCCCGGATCTGCGCTGATCAACATCGCCAGCGCCGCCGGGATCACCGGCGGCAGCGGGATGAGCGTTTACAGCGCCACCAAGTTCGGGGTGCGCGGGATTGCCGAAAGCCTTGATGCCGAATGGGCGCAGGACGGGATCACCGTTGCCTCAATCTGCCCAAGCTTCATCGACACCCCGCTGCTGGATGGCACGGGCAACCGCAATACCAACGAAAACATCCGCACCCGCGTGACGTCCGCGGGGCTGGAAATCACTCCGGTGGAGCAGGTCGCCGAAGCGATCTGGAACGCGGTCCACGGCGAAGAACTGCATTATCTGGTCGGCAAAACCGCCCGCAGCCTCGCATTTGCCAAACGCTGGCTGCCGGGCAAAGTGCGCAAGCAGCAGCGTTCAGCGGGACGGCAGGGTTTGCTGGGGAAATAAAGGAACCCTCCCCGCTCTGGGCGAGCGGATTTAGTGCGCGACAATCCCATCAATCGCGCGCGCCAACTTGGCGTCGCGCTGTGACAAGCCGCCACTGTCCCCAGCGTCATGGGTGGTCAGCGTTACCTCAACCCGGTTGTAGACGTTGAACCATTCGGGGTGGTGATCCTGCCCATCGGCCAGCAAAGCGACGCGGGACATGAAACCCCAGGCTTCGGAGAAATCCTTGAACGTGAACGTGCGGGTGATCGCCTTGCCTTCGCGCGCCAATTGCCATGCAGGGTGCTGGCTGAGCAGTTGCTGGATTTCGGCGGCGCCGAGTTCGGGGACGGACATGGGGCGTGTTCCTTCATAGCAGGTCGCTTGTTTGCGCCCGCCCTTTTCCCTAACGCTGCGCGCCAATGCAAGCCACCCCGCCCTCGCTGATCGCCGAAAACCTCGCCTGTCGCCGGGGCGAGCGGCTGTTGTTCCGGCGGCTGTCGTTCAAGCTCGCGCCGGGCGATGCGTGCCATGTCACAGGCGCGAACGGCGCGGGCAAGACCACGCTGATCCGCGCCATGGCGGGGCTGACGACACCCTATGCGGGGACGGTCACGCGTGCGGGCGCGCTGGCGTTGCTGGATGAACGCTCCGGGCTTGATCCCGACCTGCCGCTGGGCCGCGCGCTCGATTTCTGGTTCGGGATTGATGGGTGCAGCAAAGCCGCTGCGGTGATGGCGCGGCTGAGGCTGGGGACGCTGGCCGAAGTGCCGGTGCGCTACCTTTCCACCGGTCAGAAGAAACGCGCCGCCCTCGGCCGCGTGCTGGGGCAGGCGGCGCCGATCTGGTTGCTGGACGAACCGCTATCGGGGCTTGATGCCGCATCGCAAGCCCTTGTCAGCGAGTTGGTGCGCGAACATTGTAGCGGCGGCGGGATCGCCCTGATCGCGTCGCACCAGCCGCTCGACGTGCCCGGCATGACGAGCTTTGCGATCGAAGATTTCGCGCCTCAGGGGGAAGAGGCATGATCGCCGCCCTGCTCCGCCGTGATCTTGCGCAGTTCTTTCCCTTCACGGGCAGCGGCGCGGCGCTGCCGGTGGTATTCTTCGTGGCGGTGGCGATGCTGTTCCCCTTTGCGGTCGGGCCGGATGCCAATTTGCTCGCAAAAACCGGCGGCGGGGTGGTGTGGATTGCCGCACTGCTGGCGGCGATCCTGCCGCTGGAAAAGCTGGTGGCGCGCGACATTGAACTCGGGTTTTTCGACCAACTCAAGCTGCGCGGGATGGCGGAGGAAGCGATGATGGCGGTGCGGCTGATCGCCCATTGGCTCAGCTTTGGCCCGCCGCTGGTGCTGGCGACTTTCCCCGCCGCCGCGCTGCTCAAGATCGAGGGCGAGACGTTCCAGATCCTGGTTGTCGGCCTGCTGGTGGGCACACCGGGGCTTGCCGCGATAGGCCTGATGATAGCCGCCCTCACCGCGTCCTTGCGCGCAGGCGCGGCGCTTTCGGGCCTTCTCCTCATCCCGCTCGCCCTGCCGATCCTGATTTTCGGGGCCGGCGCGCTCGCCCGTCAGGATCAGATCAGCCTCGGCTTCGTTGCAGCCATAAGCCTCGCGCTGGTGGCAATCGCTCCGTTTGCCGCCGGAGCCGCGATCCGGGCGGCAAGGGAGAA
>JANQTR010000092.1 GCA_030731635.1 Erythrobacter sp.
CATATTTATCGCCGTAAACCAAAATTTTGGGTTTGGCATCTTCCAGAATATAGGCCAGCCCGTCTGCCAGCTTCAGCGCCTGTTCGAAGCTGTCGGCGAGGCGCGTTTCGATGCCCTCTTTCACCGCGATCCGGTCAACCACCACTTCGATGTCGTGCTTGGATTTCTTGTCGAGCGCGGGGGCCTCCTCGATCGGGTAGATTTCCCCGTCGATCCGCACGCGGGTATAGCCAGAGCGCTGCCATTCGGCCAATTCCTTGCGGTATTCGCCCTTGCGCCCGCGCACCACCGGGGCAAGCAGGTAGGCGCGCGTGCCTTCGGGCAGGGTCATCACCCGGTCGACCATCTGGCTGACGGTCTGCGCGCTGATAGGGAGGCCGGTGGCGGGCGAATAGGGCGTGCCAACCCGCGCCCACAGCAGGCGCATGTAATCGTAAATCTCGGTCACCGTCGCCACGGTTGAGCGCGGATTGCGGCTGGTGGTTTTCTGCTCGATGCTGATCGCGGGGCTGAGCCCGTCGATGTGTTCAACATCGGGCTTCTGCATCATTTCGAGGAACTGGCGCGCATAGGCGCTGAGGCTTTCGACATAGCGCCGCTGCCCTTCGGCATAGATCGTGTCAAACGCGAGGGACGACTTGCCGCTGCCCGACAGGCCCGTCACCACGATCAGCGCATCGCGCGGCAGATCAATGTCGATACCCTTGAGGTTGTGTTCACGCGCACCGCGCACGGAGATTTTGGTGAGGCTCATGGGAGGGGTGTGTTCCGGAAATGTTCGCTTGGGTCAAGGGTAGCAAAGCGGCGTATCCGCGATGCAACGCAAATGGTGACGGGTTGTGGGTCTGCAACGGGTGGAGCGCTATTCGGTTTCCGGCTGCCCAACGGGGCCGATATGGGCGGGATTTGCGCAGCGGCGGACACGCGCTACGGCCCGCGCCGCGTCAATATTGCCTTGTGAAGAGATTAAAACGCACACCTCAAACTACTGAATAAAAACACCTATCCAGCCATTAAGACCCGCCCTACAGAAAATCTTAAGTCGCCAGATCGGCCGCCGCCCGCCATTGCGGAGGGGCATCGCCGTTTCCAGCCGGGGCCTTTAGGGTCGCACCTTGGCTCATACGCAGAAATCGGCATGCGGCCGGGACATCTTGGTGCAGCTTCTACCCCAGTGCTGCCTCGATTGTTCCGGCCGCCCTTTTCAGCCTTCCGCTTTTGCGCGCTACGATTGACCAGCCACCAACGCCTGCGCGCCCGGCTGTCCCAACCAGCGTGCGGATACGCCCCAGCCTTGCGCAATCACCTCCGGCGCCAGCGCGGTTTGCGGCGGGCCATCGGCGATCAGCTGCCCGCCTTTCAGCGCCAGCACCCGGTCGGCATGGTTCATCGCGATACCAAGATCATGCACCACCACCACCACCCCCTGCCCCAAACGCGCGCAGGCCCGCAGATGCGCGATCAGGCTGAGCTGATGCGCCAGATCAAGTGCGGCGAGCGGTTCATCAGCGAGAATCCAGCGCGGCTGTCCTGCCAGCACGCGGGCGAGCAGCACGCGGGCGCGCTCTCCACCGGAAAGCTGGCTGACAGGGCGGCGGCGCAGCGGTTCAAGCGCCAGTGCGGCCAGCGCCGCCTCCACCGCCGCAGTCCCCCGGTCACGCCACGGCAAGCGGCCCAGCGCAACGAGGCTTTCCACCGCCACATCCCAGGCAATGTCCGGGGTTTGCGGCAGGTAACCGATGGCCTGCGCGCGGGTGCGCGGGTGCAGGCTGGCGAGCGCCGCGTCCTCCAGCGTTACACGCCCCTGCGCCGGTGCCAGCAGCCCGGCGAGCCCCAGCAGCAAGCTCGATTTGCCCGCGCCATTGGGACCGACAATCGCGGTGATCTGACCGGGGACGAGCGTAGCGGACAGGCTATCCACCACCCGCGTCCCGCCCCGCTCCAACGCAAGGTTCTGTGCCGACAGCATCTAGAGCAGCCCCTTCCGCATCCGCAGCAACAGCCACAGAAAAAACGGCGCACCGATCAATGACAGGGCGATGCCGAGGCGCAGCTCCGTGACCAGCGGCAAGATGCGCACAATACTGTCAGCGGCGAGCACAAGGCAGGCACCGGCCAGCGCGCTGGGCCCGATCAGGCTGGATGGCAGGCGGTCGGTCAGCGGGCGCACCAGATGCGGTACGACAAGGCCGACAAAGCCGATGATCCCGGCTACCGCCACCCCTGCGCCAACGGTCAGGCCAATGCCGACCACCAGCAACAGCAGCAGGCGCGCCGGGTTAAGCCCCATTGATCGCGCGGCATCTTCGCCCAGCGTCAAGGCATCCAGACTGCGCGCGGTCAGCATCAGCACCGCAATTCCGGCAGCGACCAGCGGCCCGGCAAGCCACACCTCGCGCCATGATCGGTCGGTCAGCGCGCCGTTGAGCCACAGGACGATCTCGCTCAACGCAAACGGATTGGGCGCAAGGGTGATGGCCAGCGCGGTGAGCGCGCCCGCAAGGCTGGCCAGCATCAACCCCGCCAGCGTGAACAGCGCGATCCCGCCGCCCGCGCCGGCCGCTGCATCCGATGTGGTGCGCCCTGCAATCAAGGCCAGCAGCGCCATGCCCAACCCTGCGCCTGCCAGCGCCAGCAGCGGCAGGCTCCACGCGGCAAAGGCGGGCGGAATAAACGCGCCAAGCCAGAAACTCGCCACTGCGCCCAGCGCGGCCATCGGCGCAATGCCGAACAGCCCCGGATCTGCCAGCGGGTTCCTGAGATAACCCTGCATTGCCGCACCAGCCGCGCCCAGACCTGCGCCAATGATGATCGCCAGCACCGCGCGCGGCAGGCGCAATTCGGCAAGGATCAGCCAGCCATTGGCGGTGACATCGGGCACGATCCACACCCGCCCGGCCAGCAGCGAAAGCGGCAGGATCAGCGCGAGCAAACTGGCGAAGACGATACTGGCGCGGTTCATCAATCGGGCGCGCTGTAATATTCGCGCGCGCGCTGGCTGCGAATTTCGATCAGCCGTTCACGCAACTTGGGGATGGTCGGTCCGCCGCAATACAGCAGCGCGGGGTCGAATTCCGCCACCAGGGTCGAACGGATCTGGGCCAGTGCGGGGTGACTTTGGCCGGGCTGATTGCCCGCCACCAACAGGATTTCGGGAGGATCGGACAGAATACGTTCGAGCGAGACAAAGTCCGCCTGCCGCAGCCCCATTGCGGAACTATGGCTGGCCAGCCGCGCCCACTGCAATTGCTGGGCGATCAGGGTGCTGTCCCCCGGCACGATCTGTCCCGGTTGCCACAGCAGCGCGGAATATTCACGCCCCTGCGGCTGCGCGGGCGCGGCGGTGATCCGCGTGGTCAACGCTGTGCCGCGCTGCGCATGGCCGATGAGATCAGCAATCTGCTGCACCTGATCAAGGCTGTCTTCGAGCGTGCCCGGGCTGCCGAACGTTTCCACCCGCAAGCCCGCCCGCTCAAGCGCGAGGCGGGTCGGCTGCGGCAGGAATGTGGAGGCGAGCACCAGATCGGGGTTGAGGGCGATGATTTCTTCCGCCGTCCCCCCGGTGATCGCAAATCCGGCGGCGACCCGCGCGGGGATCGAGCTGGAGCCGGGATCGCGGCTGTAATGCGACAACGCCAGCACCTGATCCGGGTCTGCCAGTTCGACAAGGATCGCATCAATACACGGGTTGAGGCTGACGATCGTGGGCGCGCCCTTGCCGAGCGGCGTCGGACTGGCTGAACCGCAGGCGGTGACGAACAGAGCCGCCACTAGGGCAAGCCAGCCGCGCGCGCCTTTGCTGCCTGTGATATGCTGATCCCGCGCCATCCTGCGCCCCGCGATAGGGCGGCACGGCACGGCGTGCAAGCATCCGGCCGCTCTCGGCGAAGCTGCGGTTAATGCCGCGGCTGCACCTGTCCAGTTTCGGGACGCGGGCGCGGCGCGCGCTCGCCGCTGGGATCACTTGCGCGTAGGGGATGGCGGCAAGATGTCCCGCCCCCGTGCTGCCTTTGCGTTTGTCGCCCCTGCCAGCCGCGCCGGGCTGTTCGTATTGCCGAAATCGTGGCGCAAGCGATTGGCGGTGCTGTTTGCCGCGATCACCGTGCCTGCGATGGCTGCGCCCAATCTGGGAGGCGGCGGGTTTGGCGCGCTCCCCGGCCCTGCGGTCGAAAGCACCGCCGCGCTCGCCACCCGCAAGGCGGCAGCAGCGGCGCTGCCCTTCGAACGCCCCGGTATGAGCTTTCCCGGATCGGCATTCTATTACATGGCCGATCCCGTCGGCACCGCGCTGGTGGCGCTGCCGACTGCCGATCCGCTGAGCACCGGCGCGGCCGAAAGCGGGCGCGAGCTGGGCGAAATGATTGATGTTGGCGCACCTGCCAAGCCATTCTATTCCCCCGCCGTCGGCCTGACCCATGCGCGCGCGCAGGAATGTCTGGCGCAGGCGGTATGGTACGAAGCCGCAAGCGAAAGCGAAGCGGGCCAGCGCGCGGTTGCCCAGGTGGTGCTGAACCGCGTGGCGCACCCAAGCTGGCCTGCCAGCGTGTGCGGGGTCGTGTATCAGGGGTCGGAACGGTCAACCGGGTGCCAGTTCACCTTCACCTGCGATGGCAGCCTGGCGCGGCGACCATCGGGCACAGGCTGGGCGCGGGCGCAGCGGATCGCGGCGGATGCCTTGAACG
>JANQTR010000093.1 GCA_030731635.1 Erythrobacter sp.
ATTGGCGGAGAGGGTGGGATTCGAACCCACGTTACCGTTGCCGGTAAACCGCATTTCGAGTGCGGCGCATTCGACCACTCTGCCACCTCTCCGCGAGGCCTGTCGCGTATGTTATGCCACTTGGTCGAAAGCGGCGGGCAACAGGAAGCGCGCCGGTTAGCTGAAGGCCTGCGCCTTGCCAAGTCCAATCACGCCACAAAATACGGGCATATCTCGCACCTGCACCAAAGGTGTGCTTGTTTTGCGAAACCAAAGGTCCATATTCCTCCATATGGAGCGCGCAGAGTTCTTCTCAAGCCAGGCCGGGCGGACAATCATCGCCCCGCGCCAGACCCGGGCCCGATTTGGCATCGGCGACGTGGTCCGCCACCGCCTGTTCGCCTTTCGCGGCGTGGTGTTCGATATTGATCCGGTGTTTGCCAATTCGGAAGAATGGTACTTATCGATCCCTGAAGACATTCGCCCTCCGCGCGACCAGCCGTTCTACCACCTGCTCGCGGAAAACGAGGATTCGTCCTACGTTGCCTATGTCAGCCAGGGCAACCTGTTGGCCGATGCCGATGGTGGCCCGGTCGATCACCCAACGGTGGGCCAACTGTTCGATAGTTTCAAGGATGGGCGGTACAAGATGCGCAGATCGCTCACCCACTGATTTGGATGCGGTCGCCGCGGCGTTTGCCTGTCCTGCTTTGCACGTTCTGACCGATTAATAAGTCACGATAGCACGTCACCTTTTTGAAAGGAGAAATGCAATGCCGGTAGTGGTAGGCAATGCCACGGCGACCGAGCCGGGCGTGAGCGGCTTTAGCGGGAGCGGTTACGCAGGAGTTCGCGGTAGCAATACCGGCACCGGCGTTGGGGTGCGCGGCTTTGCCGATCATAGCGATGGCGTGCGCGGCGACAGCAAGGATGGCGGCGCGGGCGTACGCGGGATCAGCTACGGCAATAATCATGTTGGTGTCGTTGGCGAAAGCAAGGGTACCGGAAATGGTGTGCTTGGTATCGCGGACAGCGGTGTGGGCGTTTACGCGATCTCCAAAGCGCGCGGCCACGGCGTTTATGCTGAAGCGCAGAACGGCGTACCTGACGCGCCGATTACCGGCGGGATCGATGGTCTTGTGGCATCGCGCGCAGCAGTGCTTGGAAAAGGCATGAATATCAGTGTTCTGGGTCTGGTAAACCCCGGCGGCTGGCATCCCGAACCCGGCTTGTCCTACGCCAGATACTCGATTGGCGTATGCGGGGCGTTCCCATCGCATTATCCCAACAGTGATGCCGGCCGCGAAGCGCCCTTGCCGTGGGACGTGCCCTTCGTCAGCGCGCGAACCGGCAGCTATCCGCACATCGGGGTCTACGGCCTAGCCAATGGTGCGCTGGTCGGGGTTTGCCCCTTCAGCGGCGGTTACGGCCTGATTGTGTCAAACACCAAGGGCGGCAAATCTGCAGCGTTTCAAGGCGATGTCGAACTTGAAGGCGACCTCGCCATGAGCGGCGCCGTCCGGACGCTGGGCCGTGATTGTGCCGAGGCCTTTGATCTCGCCGATGATTGCGTTGGTGAACCCGGGACAGTGCTCGTCGCGGGCGAAGATGGCAGGTTAAGCCCATGCACCGCCGCATATGACAAGGCGGTGGTCGGGATCGTTTCTGGCGCGGGCGAAGAACGGCCCGGGATCGTGCTGGGCGGCGGCAGGGCAGATGCCGAAGACTGCGCCCCCATCGCACTGATCGGGAGGGTGTGGTGCAAGGTCGATGCGAGCTTTGGTGCGATCAAGCTGGGCGATATGCTGACGACGTCACCCACGCCGGGCCATGCGATGAAGGCCGCTGACAAAATGCGCGCGCCCGGAAGCATCATTGGCAAGGCGTTGAAATCGATTCCGCAAGGATGCGGGATGGTGCCGGTTCTGGTGGCACTGCAATAGGCCCAATCCGCCATCCTGCCGCGCCCTGTGCCCTTGATCGGCGCGGTTGCGAGCGCTTGACCTGTACCCGGTAGTGAGGGCGATTCAGGTCTTGAGCTTCCAGCCCGAACGCAGCAGCGCATAGACGCCAACAGCCAAAGCCCCATTCAACAACAATAATCCGCCTCCTGCAGCCGCAACGGCTGGAGCGCTGCCAATGTCGCTGGAACCCAGAAAGCCATAACGGAAGCCGGAAATGACGTAGAAAAAAGGATTTGCCCGGCTGATCCACTGAAACGCCGGATCAAGGTTTTCGATCACGTAAAACGTGCCTGACAGCAGCGATAGCGGGGCGATGATAAAATTGGTCACTGCAGCGTTGTGATCGAATTTCTCGGCCCAGATCGACGTCGCCAGCCCTAGTGTTGCCAGCAGCAATGAGCCCATCAAGCCGAACCACACGACTGCCCACGGATGCGCCATGCTCAGTGACACGCTAGGCCATAGCGCCATTGCCAGCGCCACGGCGCAGCCCACCGCAAAGGCGCGGGTTATGGCCGCAGCCAGAATTCCGCCCATCAACTCGCCCGGCGACAGCGGCGGCATCAGCAGGTCGATGATCGTCCCCTGCATCTTGCCCGACAGCAGCGAGAACGACGAGTTGGCGAACGCATTCTGCATCATCGCCATCACAATCAGCCCCGGTGCGACAAAGCTGGCAAACGGAACGCCAAGGACTTCGCGCCCAGCGCGGCCCAGTGCGACGGTGAAAATCACCAGAAACAGCAGCGTGGTAAAGGCCGGAGCCCAGATCGTTTGCGTCTGCACCTTGAGAAATCGGCGCACCTCCTTCATATAGAGGGCAAGCAAGCCCACGCGATTGATCCCGGTAATTACCGGAACACCGCGCGGGGCAAACCGGGTGCTCCCGCCGGTCTTGTCAGCAGGCGTCTTTTCAGTCACGGGAGCAACCTTCGCAGGCGGGTTTGCAGGGGCAGGTTCGGCCATGGCACGGATGCCTAGGCTGCGCAGCTTCCGCTGACAAGCATCAGTGGCGAACACAGGAACAGGTAGAACATATGAGCTGGACGGACGAGCGCATCGGGACGCTCAAGAAAATGTGGGAAGGCGGCGCCACCGCCAGCGAGATCGCGACCGAACTCGGCGGGGTCAGCCGCAATGCGGTGATCGGCAAGGCGCACAGGCTCGGGTTGAAAGCTCGTCCCTCCCCGGTCAAGGCCAACGATAAGAAGAAAACGGCAGCTCCAGCCAGAAAGGCCGCTGCGCCGCCCCCGCGCGCGCCAGCCGAACCACGCAGTGAGCCGGCCGAGCGCGCCGTTAGCGGAACGGCCGAACGCGCCGCGCCGCGCGCTGCCCCCGTGTCTGCACGTGCCCAGTCCGCCGATGACAGCGTGGCAGATGCCCCTTCGCAGCCGGTGCCCAATCCCGTGCCCGACTTGCCCAAGATTGTCTCAGTCGGCCCCGGTGGCTTTTTGCGACAAGGGCCTGGCGATCAACAGGCCCCGATCCCACCCGCGCCGCCGCGCCGTCTCGTCCCAGCCAAGCCAAGCGCCGATATTGCGGGTAAGACCAGCCTGCTCGACCTGTCGGAGAAGGTGTGCCGTTGGCCGATGGGCCACCCGGGTGAGGCCGATTTCCACTTCTGCGGCGTGGCTGTGAACCCGGGCTTCCCCTATTGCGTCGAACATTGCGGGCGCGCCTATCAAGCGCAGCTGCCACGCGGGGTACGCCGTCCGCCTCCGCCGCTGCCGTTCGGTGGACCCAGAGTTCGCTGAACGCGTTCGCTGAAGGCTTAGCCTAGACGCGTGCGCTGACCCGGTGGATTGATTCACCGGGTAAGAGATGTGCGATCATGCTACCTTGGTAAAATCAGGGGAACCTGTGTGAATTTTTCTACTTTTGCGGTCAGTGCAACAGCGCTTGGCCTTGCCGCCGGCATACCGTCCACGGCCCAAGCCGCCCTACCCGAGCCGATTCGTGCAATAATCGATGCGGCCATCGCCACCGGGGACGAAGCAAAGGTTCGCACAGTCATCGAACTGGCCCGTGCCACCAACCCTGCCGATGCGGCCGAACTCGATGCGATCGTGGATGCCTACGACGCCGACCTTGAAACGAGCGCCCAAGCCGCTGCTGCCGCAAGGCAAGAGGCCATCCGCAGCGCCGGACTATTTTCCAACTGGTCCGGCAAAGGCGAACTCGGCGCGTTCCGGTCGACCGGTAATGCGAGCAATACCGGCATCACAGCCGGGCTTGCCCTGACCCGTGAGGGCATCAAATGGCGCCACAAGCTGTCGGGCCGCGCGGATTACCAGGAAACCGAAGGCGTGGTAACGCGCGAGCAGTATCGCGCCGCGTATGAGCCGAATTACAAACTCTCCGACCGGCTTTACGCCTATGGGCTTGCGCAATACGAACGTGACCCGTTTCAGGGTTTTTCCGCGCGCTATTCGGCCTCAGGCGGGCTTGGCTACGATGTGCTGACGGGCCCGGCAATGACCCTGTCGGTCAAGGCTGGCCCGGCATGGCGTCGCACCGAGCTGGTGGATGGCACCAGCAGCAGCAGTATTGCTGGCCTTGCTGCCGCCGATTTCGATTGGCGCTTGGCAGAGACGATATCCGTGACGCAAGATGCCAGAGCTTTGGTGCAATCGGGCAGCAGCACGCTGGTTTCCGATACTGGCCTTGTGGCCAATGTTTCTGGCAACCTGTCAGTGCGCCTATCTTATACGATCGAACATGACACGGCCCCGCCGCCGGGAGCAATCAAGACGGACACGCTCAGCCGGGTGACACTGATCTACGATTTCTGAACGATTTAGAACGTGAGCGCGGTTTAGAGTTGGGCAAGACATTTGCGCTAAGGCCTCCCGGTGTAAAGGAGGCCTCGAACAATGGCTGAAATGTCGGATTTGGTTGCGGGAGGCTACTACGCCTCGACGGCCTTGTTCGGCTTGGGCGGTTTGGGGTTCGCTCTGGCAACGCGCGATCGGCTTTATGCCTATTTTGCGATGCATGCTCTGGCCGTGGGTGCGCTCGCTCTGACGTTTCCGCCGGTTTCACCGGCTGCCGATGCGGTCGAACCCTGGCATATCGCGTGCCGAATGGCCGCCGAAGGCATGGTGGTTGCCACAACCGGGCTTGGCCTCAGGCAATTGCTTGCCCCATGCCTTTCGGGTGTGTTGAAATGGGGGATCAGAGCCGTCTTTCCGATTGGCTTGGTCGCTTCGGCCAGCTCAATCTGGTCCCTGTTCAACATCGACACCGGTGCAATCTATGGCCTTGTGATGCTGATCGTCATCGCCGTCATAGTGACGGGGTTGGTGGTGGGCATTGCGCGCGGTTACAGGGAAGCGATGTGGGTCGCCATCGCACTAACCCCATTACTGGCTGTCGGCGCAACCGCTGCGGCAATGGAAGCCTTCGCTCTGGGATCAATGCAGACCTATGCAGAGGGCATATTGACCGGCTTCGCCTTCGAACTGCTCTGCGGTTCGGGGCTGCTGGCCGCGCATTTCAGCCGCACTCTGAACGAACGCGACACCGCACGCGCAGAAGCAATCGCAGCCCGCATCATCAGCGAAATCGATCCACTGACCGGAATCGCCAATCGCCGCGCATTTGATGTCGAACTGCACGCCCGCCCGCACGAACGCTACACCGCGTTGGCGCTGATTGATTGCGATCACTTCAAGCGGGTCAATGACCAGTTTGGCCATGCAACCGGTGATGCGGTCCTACAATCGATCGCGCGCTGCCTGGTTTGGACACCGGGCAAGGCGATGCGGATTGGCGGGGAGGAGTTCGCGATCTTTCTGACCGGGTCGGAATGGCAGCGCGAGCTTGAACTGTTGCGAGAGATGATCCCCTTCCAAACCAACCAGGCGATCGCACGATCACAGGATTCGCAGGGGGTCACTATCAGCATTGGTGCAGTTGAATTGCTGGAGGGTATGCCAGCTGAAACCGCCTTGGTCCTTGCGGACGACGCATTATACCGTGCCAAACATCAGGGCCGAAATCGGCTGGAAATTCATCAATCTGGCAGTGCAGCCGAGTCCATTGATGATCCGGTAGCCTGCGCCGCCTGAGCATTCTGCGCAGCGTTCAGCCCTTCTGCGCGAACCAGATGATGTGATGGGCACCCTTGTTGTTCGGGCGTGAGCGAACTTTCCACTCAACGATATCAAGGCCGGTGTCGTGCAACCGCTTGCGGAACGCAGGGTCGGGGCCAGCTGACCACACCGCCAGTATGCCGCCCGGCATCAACGCATCGCGCGCCTTGGCCAGCCCGGTGCGCGAATAGATGCGATTATTTGCGTCGCGCACGATCCCGTCCGGGCCATTGTCGACATCGAGCAAAATTGCGTCAAACTTCCCGCAGGTGCCGTCATTGGCATCGTCGATCAATGCCGCGACATCGCAGATTTTGAGATCTAGGCGTGGGTCTGTCAGACCGTCGCCGGTCAGTTCTGCCATCGGTCCTTTGGCCCAGTCGATGATCGCCTCTGAAATTTCCGCGATGATGATCTGCGCCTTGTCACCCAGTCGGGCGCGGGCCGCGCGGTAGGTGAAGCCCATGCCATACCCGCCGATCAGGATACGGGCGTCGGTCTTGCCCAACCGGTCGATAGTGAGTTCGGCCAGCTGTTCTTCAGAAAAGCGCATTCGCGAGCTCATCAGCTCGTTGCGCCCCATCACGATCATGAAATGGCCTGCGTGCGCGTAGAGTTCGAGCAATTCGCCATCAGCGATCTTGGCGCTGGCGAGGAGTTCGCGTTTGAGCATGGTGGTCCTTTACGCCCCCTGGCATAAAAAACCCGCCGGAATTTCTCCCGGCGGGCATTTTTGTTGATCCATCACCCCAGACAAAGCCGGAGTGAGGTTACAGATCAATCCTTGAGGAAGTCGGGCAGGCCGGCCGGGCCGCTGCTCTGCTCACGGCCGCCACGGTCGCCGCCGCGGCCACCGCGATCGCCACCGCGACCACCACCGCTGCCCTTGGGCCCGCGACGATCACCGCCGCGATCACCCCCGCGACCACCTTCGCGTGGTTCACGCGGTTCGCGGGGCGGGCGGGTGTCTTCCAGCTCGGCGCCGGTTTCCTGGTCAACGACGCGCATCGACAGGCGAACCTTGCCGCGCGGATCGATTTCGAGAACCTTGACCTTCACTTCCATGCCTTCAGACACGACATCGGTGGGCTTTTCGACCCGCTCGTTGCGCATTTCCGACACGTGGACGAGCCCGTCCTTGCCGCCCATGAAGTTCACGAACGCGCCGAAATCGACGATGTTCACAACTTTGCCGTTGTAGACTTTGCCCACCTCGGCTTCCTCGGTGATGCCGAGGATCCACTTCTTGGCCGCTTCGATTTCGTCGATGTTGCTCGACGAGATCTTGATCACGCCTTCATCGTCGATGTCGACTTTGGCGCCGGTCTCGGCAACGATCTCGCGGATCACCTTGCCGCCCGTGCCGATAACGTCACGGATTTTCGACTTGTCGATCTGGATCGTTTCGATTCGCGGCGCGTGCTTGCTCACTTCGGTGCGCGCACCGGTGAGCGCCTTGGCCATCTCGTCGAGGATGTGCATCCGGCCAGCCTTGGCCTGTTCCAGCGCCTTGGCCATGATTTCCTGCGTGATGCCGGCAATCTTGATGTCCATCTGCATCGTGGTGATGCCGTTGGCCGAACCTGCCACCTTGAAGTCCATGTCGCCAAGGTGATCTTCGTCACCCAGAATGTCGGACAGGACGGCAAAGTCGTCACCTTCAAGGATCAGGCCCATCGCGATGCCCGAAACCGGTGACTTAACCGGCACACCAGCGTCCATCATCGACAGACAGCCACCGCATACGGTCGCCATCGAGGACGAGCCGTTGGACTCGGTGATGTCTGACAGCACACGGATGGTGTAGGGGAAGTCTTCCTTGCTCGGCAGCACCGGATTGAGCGCGCGCCATGCCAGTTTGCCGTGACCGACTTCGCGGCGCCCCGGCGCGCCGAAGCGGCCAACTTCACCAACCGAATAGGGCGGGAAGTTATAGTGCAGCATGAAGCTGGTGTACGACAAACCTTCCAGACCATCGATCATCTGCTCGGAATCCTTGGTGCCGAGCGTGGTGGTGCAGATCGCCTGCGTTTCACCGCGGGTGAACAGCGACGAACCATGCGTACGCGGCAGGAAACCGACGATGGCTTCGATCGGGCGAACCTGATCAAGCTTGCGGCCATCGATACGCTGGCCATCCTTGAGGATCGCGGTGCGCACGATTTCCGCTTCGAGCTTCTTCATGAGCTTGCCTGCGACCATTTGGGTCTGCCCGCCTTCATCGGCGAATGCAGCCTTGGCCTTCGCCCGCGCTTCGTTGA
This sequence comes from Erythrobacter sp., assembly GCA_030731635.1. Lineage (GTDB taxonomy): Bacteria > Pseudomonadota > Alphaproteobacteria > Sphingomonadales > Sphingomonadaceae > Erythrobacter. Next base: position 8,299 of record JANQTR010000093.1, read on the forward strand.
GCGCGTTCGAACGGGCCGACTTGTCGGTCAGCTTGTAGGCTGCGGCGATATCCGCGCCGATCAGGTCCTTGAGCTTGGCCTTCATGTCAGCGGTATTGTCGCTCAGGTCGACAGTCCACGGATCCTTGGCAGCCTGTTCAGCAAGTTCGATGATCGCGCCGATGACCTTGCGGCTTTCGTTGTGCGCGAACATTACTGCGCCGAGCATTTCTTCCTCGCTCAGTTCCTTGGCTTCGGATTCGACCATCATCACCGCGTCTTGCGTGGCGGCAACAACCAGATCGAGACGGCCATCGGCCAGCGCGCGATCCTGCTTGGGATTGAGGACGTATTCGCCATCAATGTAGCCCACGCGGCAAGCGCCGATCGGGCCCATGAACGGCACGCCCGAAATGGTCAGCGCAGCCGATGCGGCAATCATCGCCACCATATCGGGCTCGTTTTCGCCATCAAACGAAAGAACCTGACAAATTACGTTGATTTCGTTGTAGAAACCTTCGGGGAACAGCGGGCGGATCGGACGGTCGATCAGGCGGCTGGTCAGCGTTTCCTTTTCGGTCGCGCCGCGTTCACGCTTGAAGAAGCCACCCGGGATGCGCCCGGCGGCAGAGAATTTTTCCTGATAGTGGACGGTGAGCGGGAAGAAATCCTGGCCCTCTTTCACCGACTTGGCGGCGGTCACGGCGCACAGCACCACGGTTTCGCCATAGGTGGCCAGCACAGCGCCATCGGCCTGACGGGCAATACGCCCGGTTTCCAGAGTGAGGGTCTTGCCGCCCCACTCCAGCGATACGGTTTTCGTGTCGAACATGTATTTTCCTTATGACCCGCGTCGCCCAATTGCGTGCGGGGCCTCATGTGCCGGGGAAAAGACCGTCCCGGTCCGGTGCAGGGCGCTTTGACCCCAAGGCGGGCAGACCGAATGCCTGCATGCCCCATATGCAAAAAAGGCGGCCCTTTGAGCCGCCTTTTCGCAAAACTCTTACTTACGCAGGCCCAGCTTCTGGATCAGCGCGTTGTAGCGCTCAACGTCCTTTTTCTTAAGGTACGCGAGCAGCGTGCGCCGCTTGTTGACCATCATCAACAGACCGCGACGCGAATGGTTGTCCTTGTGGTGGCCCTTGAAGTGTTCGGTGAGGTTGCGGATGCGCTGCGTGAGGATCGCGACCTGAACTTCGGGGCTGCCCGTATCCTTGGGATCGCGGGCGTTATCAGCAATGATTTCTTGCTTTTCTACGGCAGTCACCGACATAGTATATCTCTCTTACTCAGCGACATCGGGAAGGTTGAACCCCCGCACGACCGTGGCCGTGCCATCCGTGATTTCCATCAGCGCGACCGGGACAATGCCCAGTTTCGCCAGATAGAGCCCGGATGATTGGGGCATGTCAGACAGCACCCGGCCCTGTCGGACCGCCTGCGCGCTTGTCTGATCGAGGTGAAGGGCCGGGATGTCGTCCAGCCCCGCCTCTAACGGCAGGAGAAGGTATTCAAGGCCTCGGCCCATAGCCGTTTCCTCCAACATGTCCAGCGAAATCGCTTGGGCTTCGGTGAACGGTCCGGCCTTGGTGCGGCGCAAGTAGGTAACATGACCGCAGGCGCCAAGCGCATAAGCAATGTCGCGGGCCAAGCTGCGGATATAAGTGCCTTTGGAGACATGGGCGATCAACGTAACGCAATCTTCGCCCGGCATTGCGGCAAAGGTTGAAAGCGCGTAAATCGTCACCGCCCTCGCCTTCAGTTCCACCACCTCCCCTGCCCGCGCCAGATCATAGGCGCGCTGACCGCCGACCTTCAGCGCCGAATAGGCGGGCGGCACTTGTTCAATCGCCCCCGTAAAGCTCGGTAAAACCGCCGCTACTTCGGCCAAGGTCGGGCGCACGTCGCTGGTCGCCACCACGTCGCCTTCGGTATCGAGCGTTGATGTTTCCGCGCCGAAGGTAATGGTGAACTCGTAAATCTTGTCGCTATCCAGCATCCGCCCGGCCAGCTTTGTCGCCTCACCCAGCGCAATCGGCAACACGCCTTCAGCCAGAGGGTCGAGCGTGCCGCCGTGGCCGACCTTGGTCTTGGCATAGCCGTTCTGGCGCAGCACGCGTTTGACCGCGCTCACCCCTTGGGTCGAGCCCATCCCGCGCGGCTTGTCGAGGATGAGCCAGCCTGACAGGGGCCAAGCGGACGGGAGCCCACCAGAGAGGGCATTGCCGGGGGCAGGTTTCAATCGATCGTTCACCTTGCCCCTCTAGCCAAGCCCAAGGGAAAACACCAAGCTTCAGGCATCATGGATATCAAAGGCCCACAGAACTTTGATCTGCTGGTGATCGGCGGCGGCATTAACGGCGCCGGGATCGCGCGCGATGCAGTTGGGCGCGGTCTTTCGGTGTGCCTGGTCGAAAAAGGCGATCTGGCAGGCGCGACCTCATCCGCTTCAACCAAGCTGGTGCATGGCGGGCTGCGCTATCTTGAGCAATACGAATTCCGCCTGGTGCGCGAAAGCCTGATCGAGCGCGAGCGGCTGCTGGCAATCGCACCGCATATCATTTGGCCGCTGCGGTTTGTGCTGCCGCATGACAAGGGTCTGCGCCCACGCTGGCTGCTCAGGCTTGGCCTGTTCCTGTATGACCATATCGGTGGGCGCGAGCGGCTGCCACCGGCGCGCAGCCTTGACCTCACCCAGCCGCCGCATCTCGGCGTGCTGGAGGCGCGGCTGCGGCGCGGGTTCGAGTATTCGGATTGCTGGGTGGAGGATGCGCGGCTGGTGGTGCTTAACGCGCTTGATGCGCGCGATCGCGGCGCGGACATCCGCACCCGCACCGAATGCGTCAGCCTTACGCGCGAGCGTGATCATTGGGCGGCAAAGCTCAAAGGCCCGCAGGGCGCGCAGGAAGTGACCGCAGGAATGGTCGTCAATGCCGCCGGCCCGTGGGTCGATCAGCTGCTCGCCCGCGCCTTGCCGGGGGGCAACGCGCCGCACCTGCGGCTGGTCAAAGGCAGCCATCTGATCATGCCGCGCATGTACGATGGGACACATTGCTACATCTTCCAGAACCGCGACGGGCGGATCGTGTTTGCGATCCCTTACGAACAGGACTTTACCCTGATCGGCACGACGGACGTGGCCTTTGAAGGCGATCCGGCGGGGATCACGATTAGTCCCGAAGAAGCGACCTATATCTGCGATGCAGTGAACGAATATCTTAGCGTTGATGTGTCGCCCGAACAGGCGGTCTCCTCCTATGCCGGAGTGCGCCCGCTGTATGATGATTCCGCTGCAAGCAATGCGACAGTGACGCGCGATTACGTGTTCGCGCTGGACTGCGGCTGGGATGGTAAGGCCCCGGCACTTCTGTCGATCTTTGGCGGCAAGATTACCACCTATCGTAAGCTGGCCGAACATGCTTTGGCAAAGCTTGGTGTGGGCGGCGCATCTTGGACGGCCACGGCACCGTTACCTGGCGGAGATATCCCAAGCCTTGATTTTGAAGGGTTCGTCGCCGCCCAAACCGCCAACTTCCCATGGCTTGCGCCCGCCACGGTGCGGCGCATGGCACGCGCCTATGGCACGCGGATCGGGCGGGTGCTGGGCGATGCGCGCAGCGTTGATGATCTGGGGCAACATTTCGGCGGCGGGCTTACAGCTGCCGAGGTGATCTACCTGATCCACCACGAATTTGCCCGCAGCGCCGATGATGTGTTGTGGCGGCGGTCCAAACTGGCCTTGCACCTGACTTCCGAAGAGCGTGAGCGACTGGCGCATTGGTTTGAACGCAGCCGGATCGATGACGCCGCGATCAACGCCGCAATCCTCTCAGCCCGTGTGGGTTAGCGCCGCCGAGAAATGTTTGCGGCATAGCGCGACATAGCGATCATTGCCGCCAATCTCCGTCTGGGCGCCCTGCTTGACCGCCGCACCGCTGGCATCAACCCGCAAATTCATCGTCGCCTTGCGCCCACAATGGCAAACGGCTTTGAGTTCCACCAATGCATCCGCAATCCCCAGCAGCACCGCCGATCCGGGGAACAGCTCTCCCTGAAAATCGGTGCGCAGCCCATAGCACAGCACGGGAATACCCGCCTCATCCGCCAGACGCGCAAGCTGCCATACCTGCTCAGGCGTCAGAAACTGTGATTCATCGACCAACACACAATCGAGCGGTTCGGCGGCGTGAGATATGCCGACCTCGGCCCATAAATCGGTATCAGCGTGGAACCGGTACGCCGCGCTTTCCAGCCCGATCCGGCTTTTTACCTGCCCATCCGACCGGCTATCGAGCGCGGCGGTCCACAGCATCGTTCGCATGCCGCGTTCCCGGTAATTGAAATCGGCCTGCAACAGGTGCGACGATTTGCCTGCGTTCATGCTGGCATAGTAGAAATAGAGCTTGGCCATTGGGTCAGCGTAACCGCTCGGCGTGTGCGGGGCGAGCCGGGGGTTGACCCTTTTGCCCGGATGAAGCGTATAGGGGCTATTATGACGCAGTGGATAGCCCGCCCGCACCTGTTGCTGCTGCCATTGGCTGCAATGTTTGCCCTCGCCAATGCCGGGGCCAACATTGGCGGGCCGCAGCGCTACACGCTCGATACCAACGCCAGTAATGTTTCGGCCAAGGTGCCGTTCTTCGGCCTGTCGAGCAAGACTGCGCACTTCCCACGTATGCAGGGCGCGGTCACCATCGTACCGGGCGCGCCCGAGCGCGCGATGATCGATGTCACCTTTGATGCAACCGCCATCGAAGCACCTGATGATGTGACCCTGCAGCGCCTGCGCGGCGACAAGTTCTTCTGGGTTGAAAAGTATCCCAGCATGCGATTTGTCGGGCGCTCGCTCACTCTGACAAGCCCGACACGCGGCACGGTGTCTGGCGAGCTGACAGCGCGTGGGACGACCAAACCGCAGACGCTGACCGTGATCTTCGATGCTGATCCGCTGGCGCAGGTGGGCAAGCCGGTCAGCTTCACCGGCACGACCACAATCGACCGGCGGCATTATGGCATGAAGTCATACCAGCTGGTGGTCGGCAACAAGGTCGATATCACGCTGAAAGCACGGCTAGTGCCGCGTTGATCAGGGCGGAAATGGCAGGAAATCAAAGCCGTTACCAATGCTGCCGACCTTGGGCCTGCTGCCCGGCGCAACTTTAGACCAGGTTCCCTCCTGTTCCGAATCGTCGGAAATTGACCCGATAACATCCTTCCGGCGCCCGGTGAGGTAATTGACACTCACTTCTTTCAAGACTCCACTAGCGCGGTGGACCTCCAAACCGTCGTAGCCGATGACTTGCATCGCCTTGCCTTCCCAGCGAAAATGAAACTGGTGCGAGGACATGTACCAACTCCCCGCGCTGGCCCAGAAACGCAGGAACAGCGTGGCCTTGCCGTCCTTGATTGCTAGCCCTGAATAGGGGTCGTCAATGGTCGGGCTGTTGCGATCGGGGATCACCAGATCGTCGCGCCCGGCCAAGCGGAAGCTGTAATCTGCATCCGACAACACGAACAGCAGAATGCGCTGGTTCGCAGCATAGTGATCGACGCCAAATCCGTCAGGATTGTCGATCACCTTGTTCGGATCGTTCTCCTGAATGACGAGCACCGAATCCGTGGTGCCATCACCGTTGAGATCGCCCTCAGCCTTGTCGTAGAGCTTCCAGCCCTTTGGGACGAAATCGATATCGCGGCTTGCAGTTTCCGGAATGTCGGGTCCGGCAGCATGCAGCGGCGCGATTGCCGCCGCTGCGAGCACCAACAAAAGTGCACGGCCTGCCGTATGCATCATTCCTCTTCGTCGTCACCCAAGTCGCGCGCCACCTTGGGGTCACGCAGCAGGGCTTCGATCCGGTCAGCTTCGGCGAAGCTTTCATCCTTGCGGAAGCGCAACTTGGGCGCAAATTTGAGGCTCAGGCGTTTGGCGACTTCGCGTTGCAGGAAGGCGGTGTTCTGGCGCAGCGCATTCACCACCTCATCCTCGCCCGCGCCTAGCAGCGGCTTGATGTAAGCCGTCGCGTGCCGCAGATCAGGGGTCATGCGCACTTCGGTGACCGAGATATTCGCCGCGCTCACCACATCATCATGCACTTCGCCGCGCGCCAGCAATTCGGACAGGATATGCCGAACCCGCTCGCCCACCTTGAGCACGCGGACCGATTGCTGTTCGGGGGTTGAAGCTGGCTTGGCCATGGTCAGACCATACCTGTGGTCGTGGGCGTTGGGCGCGGGGTTGGGATCGCAGTGGATGTCGAGCGGGCATAAAGCGTTCCATCCTCGCCCAGCAATTCGCCTTCGAGGAAGATCACGCGCCGCCCGGCCCTGACCACCCGGCCCTTGCCGATCAGCGCCCCTTCGGGGATCAGACGGATCAAGCTCATTGAGAGTTCGAGGTTGAGCGGGGCCATCTCGCCACCGGTCGATGCGACATAGGCATAGCCCATGACATCATCGAGATAGCCCGCCACCAAGCCCCCCTGAACGCCGCCGCGCCAGGTGGTCATTTCACGCTTCACAGTAAAGCGCATGGTCGCGGTCTGGGTGCCCTCATCCCAACCGATGAATTCCGAGCCGAGCAGCGCCGTATGCGGCGACTGCCCGGCATCGTCAGGGTAAAAAGCCGCTTCGCTCACAATGTGCGCTCACGCTCCTCGACCGAGAACACTTCGAGGTTGTCACCCGGCTTGATGTCGTTGGTATCTTCCAGAACCACGCCGCATTCGAGCCCGGCGCGCACTTCGTCGACATCGTCCTTGAACCGCCGCAGCGATCCGATTTTGGTCGCTGAAACGATAACATCGGCGCGGGTGAGACGCGCGAACAGGCCCTTGCGAATAACCCCTTCGAGCACCAACAGACCAGCCGCCTTGTCCTTCTTGCCTGCCGGGAACACCTGCTTGACTTCGGCCCGGCCAACAACGGTTTCGATCCGTTCCGGCCCAAGCTCGCCCGCCATTTCCTTGGCGATAGCATCGGTCAAGTGGTAGATAACATCGTAATACATCATCCGCACATTGTCGCGCTTCAACAAATCACGCGCCTTGGCATTGGGACGCACATTGAAGCCGATGATCGGTGCTTTCGATGCGCCGGCCAGCATCACATCGCTTTCAGTAATTGCGCCGACACCGGCATTGAGCACGCGCACCTTGATCTCGTCGTTCGAGAGGTTGTGGAGCGCGTTGACGATCGCTTCGACGCTGCCTTGCACATCGGCCTTCACCACCACCGGGAATTCGATGACGCTGGACGACAGGCTGCTGAACATCGTGTCGAAATTGGTCGGGGCCAGCGCCGTACGCTTTTCCGTTGCAGTTTCCTGACGATACTTGGCGACTTCGCGGGCACGTTGTTCGTTTTCGACCACGGAGAGATTGTCACCGGCTGATGGCACGCCGGTCAGACCCAGCACCTCGACCGGCATCGACGGCCCGGCTTCCTGCAATTGCTGACCCTTGTCATCGACAATCGCGCGCACCTTGCCGCTTTGTGTGCCTACCACGAAGTTGTCGCCGCGCTTCAGCGTGCCGCGCGTCACCAACACAGTCGCAACCGGGCCGCGGCCCTTGTCGAGCTGCGCTTCGATCACGGTGGCTTCGGCATCGCGGTCCGGCCGCGCTTTCAGCTCAAGCAATTCAGCCTGCAAACCGATGGCTTCAAGCAGCTTATCAAGCCCAGCCCCGGTCTTAGCCGAAAGTTCCACGTCCTGCACATCGCCCGACATCGCCTCGACCACGATTTCGTGTTCGAGCAGCCGCTCGCGCACCTTTTGCGGGTTGGCTTCGGGTTTGTCGCACTTGTTGATCGCCACGATCATCGGCACGCCAGCAGCCTTGGTGTGTTTGATCGCTTCGATCGTCTGCGGCATGATCCCGTCATCGGCGGCAACCACCAGAATGACGATATCCGTGACATTGGCCCCGCGCATCCGCATTTCACTGAAAGCAGCGTGGCCAGGGGTATCAAGGAAGGTGATCTTCTGTCCGCCCTTGGTGGTAATCTGATAAGCGCCGATATGCTGGGTGATGCCGCCGGCCTCGCCCTTCACCACATCCGTGCCGCGCAGCGCGTCGAGCAGACTGGTCTTGCCGTGATCGACATGGCCCATGATCGTCACCACCGGCGGACGCTCGACCAGCGTATCAGCCGGATCTTCATCACCGGAATTGACGATGTCGACATCGCTCGCCGAAACGCGAGTTATGTTGTGGCCAAATTCCTCAACCAGCAATTCAGCCGTATCCTGATCGATCGTCTGGTTGACGGTGACCATCATTCCCAGGTTGAACAGCGCCTTCACCAGGTCCGCGCCCTTTTCGGCCATGCGGTTGGCCAATTCGCCGACAGTGATCGCTTCCGGCACAACCACATCGCGCACTTGCTTCTCACGCGGCTTGGATGGGCCACCCTGACCACGGCGTTCCTTTTCACGGGCACGCTTCAGCGCTGCAAGGCTGCGGGCACGGCGGCCTTCATCCTCATTCAATGCGCGGGTAACGGTCAGCTTGCCCGAACGGCGCTTGTCCTTGTCGGCATCGATGGGCGCGGCGCGCTTGTCATCTTTCTTCTTCTTGACCTCGGGCCGCTTGGGCTCGGGGCGCTCCACCGGGGTGAACCGGCGTGCGGCGGGAGCGGGTTCGGCTTTTGCTGCAGGCGCAACGGCGCCTGCGTCGGCGGGCGTTGCCTCGGCAACTGGCCCGGCATCATCCGCTACGGCTGGCGCTTGCGCTTCGTCGGCGCTTTGCTGTTCATCCTCGCTTTCAGAACGCTTGTCCTGCGCGCGGTTTTCCTCCGCGCGACGACGTTCTTCCTCTTCGCGTTCGCGAGCTTCCTGCTCTTCACGCTTGCGCGCTTCTTCGCCGCGCAGCAGCCGCTCTTCCTCAGCTTCAAGCTGGAGGCGCTTGACGCGTTCCTGCGGGGTTTCGCCCGCAGGCGCTGGGCGTGCGGGGCGCGGCGGCGGAGTAGGCGCTGCACGCGGGGCCTCGGCCACGGGAGCTGGGGCTGGCACCGGCGCTGCCTGCTCCGGCGCGGCGGTGGGCTGCACCGGGGCGGCGGCCGCATCGCTGCCGGGCTTGCCGAGCACGCGGCGCCGCTTCACCTCAACCACCACCTTGTTAGTGCGGCCGTGGCTGAAGGTCTGCTTGACCTCAGCGGTATCGACCGACCGTTTGAGGCCGAGGGGCTTACGGGTGCGCTGGTTGTCGTCGTCGCTCATTTAACTCGTTAATCCTTCACGTATTCATCAAGTGTCGCCGGACCCGATGTGGTCCGGTCGCTCAGGTCGGGTGCGTCCCGGCCGGTATCGTTCATCTTTTGCATCCCAGGTCCACCAAGGTAGCCTGCCAGCCGGGTGACGGCATGCGCCACCCTCTTTGCCGCGCGCATGTCGCGATGGTGCCCTGCCACGCCGAGGTGGACGACATTCTCGCGGCCCAATGCCACAGACAGCGCCGTGCGGTCCAGAGGCAAGACTTCGCCGCGCATGCCCGAACCTTCGGCATCGCTGCCGACGCGCCATGCCTGATCGAGCTTGCGCCGCCCATCTTCACTGCTGTCACTGGCGTGGAGCAGGGCAGCAATCCTGCCGCTGCGCGCCTGTTCCTCGATCCGGGCCGAACCGAGCACGATCTGGCCCGAGCGCAGTTCCAGCCCCAGCCGATCGCACAATTGGCGCGACAAGGCCGCTGCGATCCGATCGGCCAGGTCATCAGGAATGGTCAGCGATGCGCCTTTGAACGCGCGCATCAGGCCCTTGCGCAAGGTGCCTTCAGCCAGAGCGGTTTCCAGCAACGCGCGCTCAGGCGTAATCCACGCTCCACGCCCCGGTGCCTTGCCCGCAACATCGGGCAACACCAGCCCATCGGGCGAGATCGCAAGACGCAGCAGATCATCCCGCGCCGAGGTGTCCCCGGAAAGGATACAGCGCCGCTCGCTTCCGGGCTCCTTGGCGGCAGCAACCGAAAGCGCAGGCTCAACGATGTCGGACGTCAGGCGCTCATTGGGTGGAGTCCGCATGGGCGGCCTCCTCGG
>JANQTR010000094.1:0-3932 GCA_030731635.1 Erythrobacter sp.
GTAAGCGCGGGCGTCAGGTTTCCGCCAGCCGCGTATCTTCCAGATATTGCCAGATCCGGCTGACCACCACCGATCCTTCGCCCACCGCGCTCGCCACGCGTTTGACCGAACCGGCGCGCACATCGCCAACCGCGAAAATGCCGGGTGCAGTGGTGGCGTAATCATCGGCCTGATCCGCCGCCGCTCCGGTCAGGACAAAGCCCTTGGAGTCGGTGGCAGCAAGGCCTGAGAGCCAGCCCGTATTTGGCGCAGCGCCAATCATGATGAACAGCGCGCGGGTGGCGATGCGCTGATCGCTGTCGCCCGTATCCCCCCCTGTCTTTAGCGTGATCGATTCCAGCCATTTCTCGCCATCAAGCGCGGTGACTTCGCTGTGGTAATGGATGGTGACGCGCGGATCAGCCTCCAGCCGCTGCGACAGATAGCTCGACATTGATGCCGCCAGGCTGCCCGATCGCACCACGAGATGCACGTGCCTGGCGCTGCGCGACAGGAACATGGCGGCCTGCCCCGCTGAATTGCCGCCGCCAATCACCACCACTTCGGTGTTGGAACAGAACCGCGCTTCCATTTCGGTCGCCGAATAGAACACGCCTGCGCCTTCGAGTTCTTCAAGATTGGCGAGCGGCAAGCGGCGATATTGCACCCCGGTCGCCACCAGCACCGCGCGGGCGCAGATTTCGTCACCCCCTGAGCCATCGCTATCAAGGGTTGCGCAAAACGCCCCGTCGGCGCGCTGCGACATCGCCTCAATCCGGCGCGGCATCACAAACCGCGTGCCGAACTTCATCGCCTGAACCTGTCCCCGCCAGGTCAGATCAGTGCCGCTGATGCCTGTGGGAAAGCCCATGTAATTTTCGATCCGGCTGGATGTGCCGGCCTGCCCGCCGATGGCGGTATCTTCGATCACCAGCGCCTCGATCCCTTCCGACCCGGCATAGACCGCCGCCGCCACACCCGCCGGGCCGCCGCCAACGATAAGCAGATCATATGTGCGCTGTGCACAGATATCGAGATCAAGCCCGAGATATTGCGCGACCTTGCGCGGGGTCGGATCGGCAAGGCGGTTTTTGGCACCAAGGATCACCGCAGGTTCGTGCCCAATCAGGCTGCACACCTGCACAGTCTCACGGTCGGTCGCGTCTATATCATAGCTTTGGAACGGGATGCGGTTGCGCGACAGGAACCGTTCAACCGCCTGCACCTGAGGATCGCGGTCTGCGCCGATTACCTTGATCGTGTCATTATTCGCTTCGAATTGGCGCCGTCGCCGCGCCGCGAACACAGTGATGATGTGATCGGATAATTCGGGCACCCGGCTCATCAGCGCCAGCATTGCTTCGCGCGGGGCTTCGATCACGCGGGTGTCGACCGCCGCGCGCATCCGCATGATGTTGGTGCTGCGATTGAGAAAGCCGATTTCGCCCATGAACTGCGTCGGGCCGAGGGTTGAGGGCAGCATCCGGTCGCCCGTATGAGGATCGACCACCTCGATCTCGCCATCGAGAATATAGGTGAAGGTGTCCATCGGATCGCCGATGTCGGAGACGATTTCGCCCGCCTCGTAGACCCGCTCCCCGCCAATGTCGCAGATCGCCGCGACATGCTCAGGTGCAAGCGGCACCCGGCGCATGGTTTCAAGGTCTTGTCCCAGTGTTTCCATGCGTGCCTCCGGTTGTCATCCGCGCAGCAAGGATGGCTACCGGAGATGACAAGATGGGGTCAGCCCTTGGCTCCTGCAATGTAGCGGCTCACCGTATTCGCCACCACGCTCAACGGGGCGTTGCCGCCCAGCACCACGGCGGTGTTGAATGCCTTGAAGTCATAGGCGCTGCCCAGTTCAGCCTGCGCGCGCGCGCGTTGGCGCACGATCTGGCTGTGGCCGATCTTGTACCCGCAGGCCTGCCCCGGCCAGCTGCAATAGCGATCAACCTCGGATGCGACCTCTTCGGGCTTGGAACCATTGCGCTCAACAAAGAACTGCCGCCCCTGTTCGCGCGTCCAGCGTTTGGAATGCAGCCCGGTGTCCACCACCAAGCGGCAGGCGCGGAAGGCGAGCGATTGCAGGTACCCCAGCCGCCCGACCTTGAATTCATCATACGCGCCAAGCTCGTCCGCGAGCTGTTCGGCATAGAGCGCCCAGCCTTCGGAAAAGGCGTTGAAGGCAAGGATCGAACGGATCAGCGGCAGGCGATTGCTGAATTCGCCTTCCCACACATGGCCGGGGATCGATTCGTGGAAGGCAAGATCGGCCAGATCATATTTGCGGTGCAGATCGGTGGTGCGCAGGTTGATCCAGAACCGGCCCGGAATGCTGCCATCCTTGCTGCCCGCCCCGCCATAAGCGCCCGGTGCGCCGGGTTCTTCGACCAGCGGCAGGCGGCGCACTTCGAGCGGGGGGTCAACCACCTGATTGAACGCGCGCGGCATCTGCGATTTGATCCAGCCGATGCGGTCATTGATGAAGGCGAAGATTTCCTCACGCCCCGGATCGCCTTCGGCAAACTGGTAGCGCGGATCGCCCGACAGCGCCTGCATCCGTTCGCCGACGCTGCCTTGGGTATAGCCAATCTCGCGCAGGATCGGGTCCATCCGGCCGTGGATTTCTTCCAGCTCGGCCAGGCCCTGACGGTGGATTTCATCGGGCGTCATGCTGGTGGTGGTCGATGCGCCGACCGCCCAGGCGTAATATTCCTCGCCCCTTGGTTGTGCTGATACGCCGGCATCGTCTTTGGCGATGGCGCGCTGGGTCTTGAGCTCGGCCAGCTGACGTTCCAGCGCGGGGACGATCCCGCCCGCGACGATCCGTTCAGCCATCGGCGCGCTGTTGGTGGCAAATTCGAACCCGGCCGCGGCCAGCGGCCCGGCATAGCTTTCATTCGCCCCGCCGATGGCGGCTTCCATCTGGGCGATCGCCTTGTCGAGCAGGAAGGCGGGCGGCACCACGCCTTGCCCGCGCGCGTCACGGATCCGGTCAAGCTCGCCATCAAGGATCGCCGGCACTTCGGCCAGGCGGCTGATATAGGCGCCGGTGTCTTCGTTCACCTTCAATGGCTGGGTCGAACCGAAGAAGCGCGGCATATCAATGTAGCCGCCAACGTTCTGGATCACCACGTAAGGCGCATTGCGCCAGCTGCCCACCGCGACATCGCCATAGGGCAGGGCCATGCCTTCCAACGCCTTGGAAAACGCGGTTTCGACCACTTCGAACCCGATTTGCTGATCGCTGGTCAGGCTATCTTTGGGATAGGCGCGGGCTTCGGCGACGAGCTGTTTCAGGGTGCTGGCATAGGCATCGCGGCCCGCATTGCCCGCGGCCCCGAAGGTTGATCGCCACGCGGCATATTCGCCGGTATCGACGCCCAGCCCGGTTGCGCGGCCCGGTTCATGCGCGAGCATCCGGTAGGCGATCTGTTCCAGCGCAGCATCGGGCGCGAGCGATGCGATGGGCGCAGCCAGGCCCGGCCCCGTGCCGGTGGCCGCGCAGGCCGGTAGCAGCGCAAGCGCAGAAACGCCGCCAAGCCCGGCGCCCACACGGGCAAGAGCTTGGCGGCGGGTGAAATCAGCATGGATCTGTGTCATCCCCCCGGTGTGCCGGGGTGCAAATCCCAAGTCAATCGTGCGGCATCAATCCTTCAGCATGCCGCCAACCTTGCCGCCTTCGGCGGCCAGCAGGTTGAGCACGGCGTGGTGCAGATTGATGTTCTCTTCAGCCGTGCCCGAATACCCTTCCATGCCCAGTTCGCCGGCCAGTTCCTTGCGGTTGGCAAAGCTGGGGTCGAGGCCGACCATCTTCATCAGATCGACGATCGAGGTGCGCCAGTTGAACTTGTCGGAATCGGGCATGGCGGCGATGCGGGCTTCCATTTCTTCCTGGCTGATCGCATCAGACATTGCCGTTGTTTATTTTTCAGATGGCGCTGGTGTTTGTG
>JANQTR010000094.1:3942-4630 GCA_030731635.1 Erythrobacter sp.
CAGTTGAACTTGTCAGCATTGGGCATCTGGCTGATGCGCGCTTCCATTTCTTCCTGGCTGATCGGATCGGGCGCTGCCGGTGCAGCCGGCGCTGCTACCACAGGCTTGGGCGCGGCGGCTTGCTTGTCCTCGTCGCTTGAACCCCAGACCGCATTCTTGATTGAACTGAAAATACCCATCATATCCTCCCTGATGTAGCGTGCTTTGCAATCTCTACGGATAGGCTGCAGATGTGCAAGCCTCGTTACGCGGCGCTGCTGCTGGGCTGCAAAAAGGGATGGGCCGTCTTTTGTGACTGATATCGTGTTGTCGATTGTGATGCTGGCCGCGCTGGCGCTGGTTGCAGGCGCGTTTGCGCTGTGGCGGCGGACGGGCGCGGTCAAACAACCCGCGCTGATGGTGGTGCTGGCGGTGATCGCGGTGCTCAATGTGCTGATCTGGACGATCCCGACCGAAGGGGGCGATGCGCCGATCACCCAGATAAAGGCCGCCGGGGAAGAGTAACCCGCCCCGGCGGCGCAGCGCTTACTCGGGGATTGTCCAGGTAATCGTGCTCCTGAAGTTTCCGGCCACTGGCTTGCCATTGCCATCGCGCGCGGCATCGAACCGGGCGCGTTTGGTCACCAGATCGCAGGTTGCCGTGTCCAGCGCCGCGTGCCCGGTAGAACGGGTGACTGTGCAGCCGGTC